>JAGLWJ010000333.1 GCA_023133475.1 Phycisphaerae bacterium
CGGATGAACCATTCGCGTCCCCCACGGCTAAAGCGATGGGCCACCCACCTTGTTGCCTTGTTGCCTCGTTGCCTCGTTGCCTCGTTGCCTCGTTGCCTCTTGCCTCTTGCCTCTTGCCTCTTGCCTCTTGCCTCTTGCCTCATTCTCCGTCAGTGCGGTGGGTTCCGCTTCGCTCCGCGAAGCTCCACCCACCCTACGTGGAATCAAAAGCCCTTAAAATCCTCTCAGGGTTTTACCCGATTCTTTGCCCATTTCACAAGCGTTATTCCATACATCTTGGGGTGTTTGGGCGAATGTATACATCAAGTTGTGTTGACTCGGCGTAAACGATCATTTATACTCCGAAACCCAGAACTTTTTATGTGTATTGGGTTTGCACGAAGTGGTTTTTGGTGGTACATTTTCCCTAGAAGTCCCCGAAAGTGGGGCAGCTAGGGCGATGAGGCCTATGATCTTTACGGACGCTCATGAACGGACCCTCGATGGCAAAAATCGCATTCAAATTCCTTCGGAGTATCGCAACGGTCTGGACCCGGAGGTGGATGGTGATGCGTTTTACCTGTGTCCTGGAGAGCGGAAGAACACCCTGTCGCTGTGCCCGTCGAAAAGGTTCGAGGAGCGGGTTCGAGCTTTGCGAACCAGTCACATTGCCGGTGACGAGTCCTTGGCATTCGAGCAGGTTTTTTACTCGCTCGTCAGCCGCCTGGAAATGGACAAACAAGGTCGCATGGTGTTGCCTGAGCGGCAACTCGCGATGGTCAACCTGGGCAAAGAGATCACCCTGGCGGGCGCCAATGAACGGATCGATCTGTGGCGCACGTCGGAGTACAAAGAGTTTATTGAGGCGAATTTCGAGCAACGTTGGCACAAGTTGCAACGATTCTTGCGGATGGCCGGCAGCGAGTGGGAGGACAAAACTTAATTGGCGGCGGTCTGCCACGTGATCCCCGGTGGGACGTTTTGAAACCAAGAGCGCGGGAAGAGCCCTGAAAAGTCGCCCGATTGCTGGCGCGGGCGGGCGACTTTTCCAGGGCGACTTATCCCGGATGATTCACCGCGGAACACGCGAAAAAAGGGAAAATGGAAAATTGAAAATGGGGGGATGGGAGACATTGTCGTTGTGTGCACACGTGGGTGTTTAACGGCGATAAGTCCGCAACGTTTAGCGGCGACAAGTCCGCAATGTTTAGCGGCGACCCGAAGGGGAGCGTGTAGAAGTCAAGAAGGCGGGTAGAACCCGCCCTACATCCGCCCTTCTGCGTTCTCTACGGGATAACGAATGTGTTGTTTGAGTGCCCGTGTCGGCGAGGGTAGTGAAGGGAGTCGCCGGGCCGACGTTGCGGTGGCCGATGAGGGCAGGAGCGCGCGATGAACCGGAGACCTCAGAGAGTGGTGCGTCAGGTGCAACTGTTATTGCACGGCGAACAATCAGTGGTGGATATGGAGGCGTCGCTCGCGTCCCAGATATCCGAGCTGGAGAGGCGTATTGCCAGGATTCGCCGTCTCGGAACACAGTACGCCGGCGTCCGGGTCTCCCAGGATGTTCAGAATCTGCGCCAAGCCGCGGTTGCCGAGGGCTGCGGGGGGCATCGCGTCACCATGGAGGTGTGAGCGACCCCTCTTGTGTTTCGCCCCGGCAAAGAACCCGAGGGCTGATAACTGATAACTGATAACTGATAACTGATAGCTGAAAGCTTCCCGTGATTGAACCGTTGGCTGAACACACGCCGGTGCTTCCCGAGGAGGTGGTCAGGCTGTTGGCCCCACAGCCGGGCGAAGTGGTGGTTGATGCCACGGTTGGTGCCGGCGGTCATGCGTGTTTGCTGGCTGACGCTATAGGGGCGGGTGGCGTCCTGTATGGTTTGGACGTTGACAGCGAGGCTTTGGAGATCGCTGCCGGGCGGTTGGCTCAGTGTGCTTGCCGTGTTTCGCTCCACCGATGCAACTTTGCGGGCCTGGGGTTGATCCTGCGTGAGTCGGGTGTTTTGGGGGTTGACATAATCCTTGCGGATTTGGGCGTCAGTTCCATGCAACTTGCGAACCGGCAACGGGGTTTTTCGTTCAGCAGCGAGGGCCTGCTGGACATGAGAATGGATGATCGGCTCGAGACGCGGGCCTGCGATCTGGTTAACAGTCTCAGCGAACAGCAGCTCGCCGATGTAATCTATAAGCACTCTCAGGAGCGTTTCAGCCGCCGCATCTCCAAGTGGATTTGCAGCGCCCGCCGTGAGGGGCGGATCACCACTACGGCTCAACTGGTGGAGGTGGTTTGCAAGGCATTGAGGGTGAATCCACGTTCGCGACGGAGCAAAATCCATCCCGCGACGCGGACCTTTCAGGCCTTGCGCATTGCGGTGAACGACGAGTTGGCTGCGTTGGGCAAACTGCTCGAGCAGGCCCCCCAATATCTCAACCCCGGCGGGCGGTTGGGCATCATATCGTTCCACAGTCTCGAGGACGGCATGGTAAAGCATGATTTCCGCCGCCGGAAAGATGAAGAATTGTACGAGGTCTTAACCAAACGCCCGGTGATTGCCGACCAGGGCGAACGGGTGGCGAATCCGCGGTCGCGCAGTGCCAAGCTGCGGGTTGCCCGGCGAATTGCCCGGCTGTAGGGCGGGTGGCCCACCGCTTTAGCGGTGGGGGACGCGAATGCGTGGGCGGGGGACGGATGGCCGCTCCCTTACGGTCGCGGTACTGATTAGCCGCTCGGGGCGAGTAATGCCAAGCTGTGGAGGTGGGTGCTGATGGCCCAGGAAACCAAGGTGGGTTTGGTCGTTGGTTTGGGGTTCATCGTCTGCTTTGCCGTGACCCTGTCCAACCGACATGGTGCCGAGCACATTCAGCCGCAGATGCCCTACCGGCTGTTTGGCACCCCCACCGAATCGGGTCAAAGCCCTACCGGCATATTGCCTGAGAACCGTGCCCGGGAGATCGGGCGTGGGCAATGGTCCACTACGGTGGCTCGCGAGCCCGCGGAGCGATCGGCACCTGCATCGCGCCGGAGCGAGTCTGTAGCACCGCGCCGCGATCGCGTCGGCTCAGAGCCCGGAATCATCGCGGACCCGGAACGGTTCACCCGGCGGCGGAGGCCTATCCCCCAACCGCTCGATCTTCCCGGCGCGGTGCTGGCTGACGCAGCCGATGCGAGACAAGACCACCTCGATTTGCTGGTTGGCGAGGCGCCCCGGTACGGGCAGCCGCAAACTCATCCGGATGGGACGGCGTCGGCAAAGTTGCCTTCATCTCTGGCGGCTTACGCCGATCTCTTCGAGCCTGCAACACCACGTCACAGGGCAGCCCCCATTAGAGAGGAACAACACGTGGTGCGGAAAGGGGACACCCTGACTAAGATCGCACGCCGTTACTACGGCTCATCTTCACCCGGAATCGTCACTGCCATTTTCGAGGCCAATCGCCAGGTCATGCGTTCGCCGCACGAAGTTGTGGAGGGGTCGCGGCTGCGTCTGCCGATGGTGGAGGGGGTTTCGCCCCCAGATGAGCCGGCGGCAGGTGCCGATCTGCGTCAGGCTCAAGCCGATGCGTTGCGTGACACCCGGCGTGCCCCGGCATACCGCTGGTACAAGGTTCAAAAGGGCGATTTGTTGGGGACCATCGCCCAGAAGCAACTGGGCACTTCCAGGCGTTGGAAGGAGATTTTCGAGCTGAACAGGGACATCTGCCCCGATGCCCGCCATTTGCCTTGTGGGGTGGAGATACGAATCCCGATTGATACGTTGGCAGATAGCAGGTGATAGCCGGTGACTCTTGTGCGCATTGTCGGTTTGCTGCTGATTTTCGGGTCAATAGCCTTAACGGTGGTTTGCCTGCGCAGCGAAGAGGCGCGGATCGCCCGGCGTATCCAGGATGTCCAGTTTGAACTTGTTAAAATCCGCCGCGAGTTGTGGTCCACACAATTGGCCATCGCCCGCTGCAAGTCCCCGCGGCGTATCGACGACGAGGTCACCCGGCGGTCCTTGAGCCTGGCGGCTCCGTCCCCACCGGGGCCGAGACCGGCAGAAGAGCTAAGATGGGCCAACGCACGATAGAAATAAGTCCAAGGTCCAAGGTCCAAAGTCCAAAGTCGGTGGCATCGGCGTCCCCGCCGGTGAAAGATGCAGAGCAGCCGGGTGGCCCATGGCTTTAGCCGTGGGGGACACGAATCGAAACACTGAGGTTGTTATGGGGCCGGCGGTGCTTGGATGAACCATTCGTGTCCCCCCACCGCTAAAGCGATGGGCCACCCGGCTGATGCCACAAAATATGGCCACATCCCGTTCGCTCCACGAAGACAGCTTGATCCCAAGTGAGCTTTGCTCTATGTTCGGGGTGTGAACTTGGTCGAGGAGATGCGGTGCAATACAATTTCGAGTGGGATCCCGAGAAGGCGCGGAGCCATCGCCGGAAGCACGGTGTCAGCTTCGAGCAGGCCGCCACGGTGCTGCGTGATCCGCGTGCCCGGTCCGTCTATGACAGCGAACACAGCGATGCCGAAGACCGCTGGGTTACCCTCGGCTTGTCAGCCGCTGGTGGGCTGCTCGTGGTCCACCATACGTTCGAAGAGGTCGATCCCTCCACGATCCGAATTCGGATATTCTCTTCGCGCAAGGCAACCAAACGTGAGACCAAGCAATACTCGGAGTGAGCCATGAAGAAAGAGTACGACTTTTCCAAGGGAGAACGCGGGAAGTTCTATCGTCCGGACGCGACCCTCAATCTCCCGGTGTACCTCGATGAAGATGTGCGCAACTTTGTTGAGGACATCGCTCAGAGGAAGCATCGCGACGTCTCAGCCGTCGTCAACGATCTCCTCAAGTCGGACATGCGGCTGGCGGACGCGATGAAGTGAGGAGCGAACAAGTGGATCCAGCCGATTTCGTAAGCTTGGCGGCTTCCGAAACGGCTGATGCCGGGTGCCCCTGCTCTTGAGCAGTGCGTTCGCGAGGTGACGGTTCCGCCCAGAGCACTGCTGACGCTTCGGCTGTGCTCAGGGCAGGCGTCGCAGTGGCACACCGGCGGGCGAAACGCCCCCCCACCCTGGACCCCGAACCCTGAACCCTGTATAAACTCCGCGACGGCGGCGGGAAGAGGCTGAGGAGAGTGAAACAAATGCCAACCGTATTGAGAGACGGTCCTTATCGACTCTTCTTTTATGCTGGTGACAGGGAAGAGCCGCCGCACATTCATGTGGAGCGTGAGGATAAGATTGCCAAGATCTGGTTGGAGCCGATAAGGTTTCAAAGGAGCGGTGGATTTAAGCGGGCGGAAATTGGTAGAATACAAAAAGTTGTGAGCGAACATCACGCGGAACTATTGGAGGCTTGGCATGACTATTTCGACCGTTGAAATCGATGTTCCCAATGTCCAGGACATCACGGTAACGGATGACACATTGAGCCTGGATCTAAGCGATGGGCGCACTATTTCAGTTCCCCTCGCATGGTATCCTCGCCTTTTACATGCAGCAACACAGGAACGGAACAATTGGAGACTGATTGGCAATGGGCAGGGTATCCACTGGGAGGATATCGACGAGGATATCAGCGTTGAGGGTCTATTGGCTGGCAGACCTTCCGGTGAGAGCCAGGGGTCCTTCCGGAAGTGGCTGAGCCAGCGCCAATCTGGCCTAACCAGCCACTCAAGTTGACGCTACACCCTGGCCCCCGACCCCTGAACGCTCGGCTCAGCCCGCGTACCAGCCGTACCCCAGGCCGGCAGCCTTCACGACGACAAACGCTTGAGCGGGTGGAGTGCTGAATTGTTGGAGTTCAACTTGTCGTTCGTCGCGGCGGGTCTGTCGCGGCATGTGTTCTGTGAGGGCCAGTAGCTTCTGAATGCTGCCCGTTGCGTCGCCACAGTCGATATCGAGCCCGTCGATATGGAGGTTCATCCCCGCCTCGGCTGCGTCGTACCCGCCCCGAGCATTGCCGACAGCCGTTCCGAACACTTCTCGTGCAAGCTCGCCAGAGCCGTGGGTTATCCAGCTTGGTATCTGGCTCGTCCCGGAGTAGGTCCCGGACGCGGTGGGCTAGCTGTTGATAGCTGGCAATCCGGTACCGGCAAGAAGCCTGACGCTGAACTTCTTGGCCAAGTTGCCAGGCGTGGTGGGCAGCGAGGCTCTGCTGGGGTATAATACCCACGGAGCTTAACGATGGCCAGGAGCGTTCACATCGAGACCACGATCCCGGGGGCGTACTTCGACGAGCGGGACGATGTGGTCAGCCGGTTTCAGCGCCACCAGACGCAGTTGTGGTGGAGGGTCTATCGGCAGCAGTACGAACTGTACACGTCAGAGGCGGTCCTGGCTGAACTGCGGCAGGGAAGCTTTCCGCAGCAGGATGAGGCAGTGCGTCTGCTGGAAGGTGTGCCGGTCCTGCCCGTGGACGAGGAGATCGGCGGGGTCGCTCGGGCCTACGTGGAGCACTTGGTAATGCCGAGGGGCCACATGGGCGACAGCTTTCACCTGGCGTTCGCCTGCATTCATGCGCTGGACTACCTGCTGACCTGGAACTGCCGCCACTTAGCCAACCCGAGGAAGGTGGCCCACATCGCCGAGATCAACCGACGCCTCGGGCTGTTGACACCCACCATTCTAACGCCGCAAATGCTGGTCGAGGAGGATTTCGAATGAACAACAACGCGACTGATTCGCTGGATCCCGTGGTGGCTCGGACACGCCAGGCCCGCGAGGCGCTGGCCAGACAGTGTGATTACGACCTGGACAAAATGCTCGATATGTTCAAATCGATGCAGGCACGACACGCTGACCGCGTGCGGTCTCCCAAACCTTCACCGCGGCGCGCGGCCACGAAGGCTTAGCATACAACCGGTTATTGGTCCCTGCGTCCGCCATCCCGATGAATCGCGACAGGCTCAGGGCGGACGGTACACCCTGAACCCTGAACGCTCGGCTCAGCCCGCGTACCAGCCGTACCTCAGGCCGGCAGCCTTCACAACGACAAACGCTTGAGCGGGTGGAGTGCTGAACTGTTGGAGTTCAACTTGTCGCTCGTCGCGGCGGGTCATTCGATTGGGGATTGCGGATTGACGATTGCGGATTGAACCGTATAAAGCCGTCGTCGTCGGGTTCTCACTGAACGCGGGACCCGACGATGATGGCTTGGGCAGACCGCGAAGGCGGTTGTGGCTGTGCTGCTGCCCCCCTGCCGATAATGCCTGAGTCAGAGGGTTCTCAGAGCTTTGAGCGCCAAACAGCGAGAAGAGCGTTAGCTGCTGGCTTTCGGCTGCGGCTGGTTGTCGTGCTTGCTTTTTCCTCATTCTGAGTCCTCTCGCAAAAAGGCCGCTTTGTTCCCTTCGCCGGAAGCTGAGGGAGCCAGACCAACCGCCGAGAGGACGGGCGGAGAGCAAGACGGGTACAGGTCGAAGCGTTGGGCAATGTCCCCGCCGCTACGCATGCCGAGAGAACCCAGAGATTCCACTCCACGGATTTGCCACCTTTTGGGGGATGCACCCCAGATCAGCCGGTCCGACTCTCGCATGTTGCGAGGTGACGCAAATGGTTGTAGCCTCTCTTCAGGATGCGTGACGCCGACGGAGCAGGAGCAAGTGTCCCGGTGCCGTGCACGCCTTCAGGTGTACCATGTTCCATGCTTGTCGCAAGCGCGCCGAGGCAGTGTTCGCTGAACCGGAAGCCCACGAATTATCGAATGCAAAACCGAAAGGAAGAAGTGATGATGTATGTTCGCAATAAGGCCATGCCGTGGATCGGCGTTTCCCTGGCTCTCTGTGCTATGGTTGCCTGTTCGGTTACCGTTACTCAAGAGCCCGACGGTATCACGGGGACGATCACAATCGCAAATCAGAAGATCGCCTTTAGCCTGAACGTGCTGGACCCGTTCCAGATTACGGCGAACGCCCCGCCCGTTCCGCAGGCTGCCAGGATCAACCTCTATGATGGCACGCCTAAGGCAGTCCCGGAAAATGCCCAGCTCACACTCGAAGCCGCTGACGTACAGGCCATCATGCTGGCCCCCCTGAAGGCTGTGCCGAGGTCCCAGACGCTCACCGGATCCGCTCAGGTGAATGTGTCGATCGGCGCCTACGATGGGAACCCCTGCGCCGAGGGCACGTACATCGGCTCATTCCACGTCACCTTCAGCGGCGGGTCGGTTGCTATCGATCAGGTCAATCTGGATATTCCCGCCGACGTGTTGACCACGATTCTGACCGGGTCGTTCTCGATCTGCCTGCAGGTGTCAGCGGACATCGGCGTTCAGATCACAATCGCAGGTATGGGTGTCCAGTTTGGACCTCCGATTGATGAAGCGTGCGCGCTGGACAGCGACTGCCCCGCCGGCGAAACCTGCGTGAACGGCGTGTGTGTGTCCGGGGCCGAGCCCGAATGCGTATTCAACAGTGACTGTGCCACCGGCGAGACCTGTGTCAACGGCGAGTGTGTGGCCGGGACCGCCCCCGAGTGCGAATTCGACAGCGATTGCGCGGCTGGGGAAGCGTGCGTGAACGGCGAATGCGTATCCGACACTACGCCTGAATGTGTGTTTGACAGCGACTGTGCCACCGGCGAGACCTGTG
>JAGLWJ010000334.1 GCA_023133475.1 Phycisphaerae bacterium
AAAGCATCCGACGGCTTCGCCGCTGGCCAACGATGGTAGATACTTGGCCTTTTGCTTCTCGGTGCCGAACGTGATGATCGGTTCCACACACAGCGACCCATGGGCACTGAGGTGCACACCGGTTCCGGCACACCACTTCGATATCTCTTCCACCACGATGGTCGAGGCGATACACCCCATCCCCGAACCGCCGTACTGCTCGGGAACTGTAATCCCATAGAGCCCCATCTCCGCCAGTTCTTTCCGCAGTTCCTCCGGCATCTGGTGCTCGGCATCGCGCGTCGCCGCACCCGGAGCCACCGCCCGCTGAGCAAAGTCGCGGACCGACTGCTGAAGGACCAAATGGTCTTCGTCAAGATCGTATTTCATAATATCTGCTCCGGATGGTTTATTTGGGCAGGTCCAAGAGCTGCCGTGCAATCACCAGACGTTGTATCTCACTGGAACCCTCGCCGATCTCACACAGTTTCGCATCGCGCATCAGGCGTTCGACCGGGATGTCCTTCATATAACCATATCCGCCGTGGATCTGTATGGCATCCAGGCAGACGCGAGTAGCCATCTCCGAGGCGTAGAGTTTGCCCATGGCGGACTCGAGGTTGCTGCTCTTGCCGGCGTCCTGCAACGTCGCCGACTTGCGCACCAGCAACCGGGCAGCGTCGATCTGCATAGCCATATCCGCCAGCTTGAACTGGATCGCCTGCATCTTGGCCAACGGCTTGCCGAATTGCTCTCGCTCGGTGGCATAGCGGACGCTCTCTTCAAACGCTCCCCGGGCCAAACCCACCGACAGCGTCCCGATGCTGATGCGCCCACGCTCCAGAACCCGCATCACATCGTAAAAGCCCTTGTTCAACTCGCCGCAGAGGTTCTCGCGCGGGACGCGCATGTCATCGAAGGTGAGCGGCACGGTACTGCTGGCCCGCATGCCCATCTTGTCTTCCTTGGGGCCGACCTCCAGGCCTGGCGTGTCACGTTCCACGATAAACGAGCTGATCCCTTTGGCTTTGGACGCCTCCGGGTCGGTGCGAGCGTGTACGATAAAGACGCCGGCCTGTGCTCCGTTGGTGATGAATATCTTGGAGCCGTTGATCACCCAACTATCGCCATCGAGCACGGCGGTAGTCTTCAGCGCCGCCGCGTCGCTGCCGGAATTCGGCTCCGACAGACACCACGAGCCCAGCATCTCCCCCTTAGCCAGCGGCGGAAGGTACTTCTTCTTTTGGGCATCGTTGGCGCCGACCAGCAGATGCCCACAACAAAGCCCGTTATGGGCTGCCACCATCAGCGCAGTGCCGCCGCACTGCCGGGCAAGCTCCTCGATGATCACCGACATACCCAGGTAGCCGATGCCAGCCCCTCCAAGCTCCTCCGGAGCCAGCACGCCCAGGAACCCCAACTCGCCCAGTTCCTTGATGACTTCCGGAGAGATTTGCCCGGTCCGGTCCCACTCGCGGGCGTTTGGGCCGATTCGATCGGCTGCAAATTTCCGCGCCATGTCCCGAAGCATAATCATTTCTTCGGGAAGTTCGTAATCCATTGCATTCGTCATAATCACCACCACATCTTTTCTGCTTCAGCATGGGACGGCGGGTAAAACCCGCCCGACATCTGCTGAAAATGAACATCGTTAAATGGAAAATGGAAAATGGAAAATGGAAAATGCTGACTTGGCAACATTTTCAGTTCCTTTCCACGCTTTCCTACCAGGACGCCGTTAAACATCCCCAACATCGTATCGAATACCCACATTTTCCATTTTCCATTTTCCATTCTCTGCCTATCTGCCCAGGACCGCCCGTGCTATCACCAACCGCTGAATCTCGCTTGTACCTTCGTAGATGGTCGTGATCCGCGCATCGCGGTACAGTTGCTCCACGCGATAGTCGTGCACATACCCAAAACCACCATGGACCTGGACCGCGCGATAGGCGATCCGATTGGCAGCCTCGGTGGCGAACAGCTTGGCCATCGAACTTGCGACTGGGTCCACCTTGCCCGCGTCGATACGCCTCGCCGCACGGAGGATCAACTCCTTGGACGCCGCCAGTTCCACCGCGCTGTCGGCGATCATCGTCTGAATCGCCTGAAACCGCCCGATGAACTGCCCGAACTGCTTCCGCTCGCGGGCGTAAGACAGCATTTCGTCCAGACACGCCTCGGCGATGCCGGTCGCCTGGACGGCGATGCCCACGCGCCCGCCGTCCAAGCCGGACATCGCCACCTGCATCCCCTTGCCAACAGGCCCCACCACGTGGTCGTCGGGGCAGAAGACGTCGTCGTAGGAGACCACCGCCGTTTCACTGCCCCGCACGCCCATCTTGCCGTGGATCGGCTGACGCTCTAAGCCGGGCGAATCTCCCCTTACCATAAAAGCGGTGAAAATCTTGCCCTCTGATTTTGGGGCTGTCCGCGCCATGGTCAGAAACCACGACCCGCTGAGCCCGTTAGTGATCCACATCTTCTCGCCGTTGATCTTCCATCCGCCGTCAACCTTGACCGCCCGTGTCGTGCAGGATGCTGGATCACTGCCCGCCCCCGCCTCCGAGACCGCAAAAGAGGAGAACGAGCCCACCGTGCCCCACCGGCTAAGCCATTCCGAACGTTGCGGTTCTGTCGCCCACGAATTCAGCAGGTTGCCCACCATGTTGTGCACGGACAGTGTCACCGCCGTCGAGGGCGACGCATAGGCAATCTCATGGAGAATCCGCACGTAGGTCTCATAGCTGCACCCCAGACCGCCCAACTCCTGCGGAATGCAGATGTTCATAAAGCCCATTTCCGCCAGTTGCGGAAGGACTTCTGCCACCGTCTCCGCGGTTTCGTCCCACTTGCCGTCGCGTTCGAGCAGTTCGCTCCGTGCAAACTCGCGGGCCCCTCCAACCAGCAGGGCCTGCTCTTCATCCAGTCCCACTTCCACCTTGATACTTCTCCATAACTACGCCGCGGGCGTACAGTTTTGGGATACCATGTGCCAACTGTAGGGCGGGTTCCACCCGCCTTCCTGGCGCTCCGCGGCGGGCGAAACCCGCCCTACTCGACAATCAGCCCCACAGCCGAAACTCCAAGAACCGAATTATAGCGCCGCGCTCCCCGGCAGCCAAGTGCCTCAAAAACGTAGGGTGGGTGGAACCTCGCGGAGCGAGGTGGAACCCACCAACCGGTGGGGCGGGTTGTGCGGTGAATGGAGAATGGAGAATTGGAAATTGGAAAATGGAAAAGAGGGATGGGAAACAATTGTCGTTGGGTGCACTCCCTTCTTCTCTGCGTTCTCTGCGTCTCTGCGTTCATGAATAATCCAGGTTTAGCGGCGACCCGAAGGGAAGCGTGAAACATGGTGTAGACTGAACGGCGGGTGGAACCTGCCCTACAACCGGACCTTGGACTTTGGACTCGTCCTTGGTTGGGGGGTTCCACTCGCCTTCGTTGTCCCATGCGAGGTTTTTGTCGATTTTATTTGCCTCACGCCGTTTTGTGGCGCATACTTATACAGAGCAAAAGACGGTTCTTGGGAGATTAGAGATTGGGTTTATGGGGTTGTTAAACCCCGTCCTGGCCGTTTTGGGTTAGGACAGTTACCGAAGAGAAGCCTCGCCCCGCACTGATGTTTTGATAGTTGTCTCGGGGTTGCGAGGCTTCTCTATTGCGCCTTTCAGTGACAGCCTCTGTCACCTGAATGAGGGCGACTTTTACATTATATGGGTAAGCTGCGGGTTGTTTGTGCGCGGCATTACTGGACACCTACATCACTTGGCATTGCGCAGCGGGTGGAACCCGCCCTACGGTGTCGTTATTTTTGTGCCGGCTTTTAGTGGCGTTTGATCTCGGCGGCGAACTTGACGCATTCTTCGTAGAGGGTATCGAGCATCTCCGCTTCGGGCACCGTGCGGGTCTGTTCGCCTCGGACATAGATAACCCCGCATCCCTTGCCGGCACAGACCGCCACGTCAGCCCCTTCCGCCTCGCCTGGGCCGTTGACCACGCAACCCATCACCGCCACCTTGATCGGAGCCTTGATCGATGCCAACTTCTCACGCACACCAGCCACCAACTTGACCAGGTCGATCTCCAGCCGGCCGCAGGTCGGGCAGGCGATCAGCTCCGGCTCCTCGCGGTCGCGCAAGCCTAGCGAGCATAGCAACTCCTTGGCATCAGCCACCTCCTCAAGCGGGTCGGCGGCGTAGGAGATGCGCAAGGTGTCGCCAATGCCGTCCGCCAACAAGGCTGCCAGAGCAGCCACCGAACGAATGCGCCCGGTCTCCACAGGCCCGGCGTGGGTGACTCCCAGGTGCAACGGATAGTCGAAACGCTCCGCGATGGCCCGGTAAGCGGCGATCACCAACCGGGCATCGGGGCTCTTGGCTGCCAGCACCACGTCATGAAAATCATTCGCATCGAAAATACGCAGGTATTCCTCAAGCTTACGCAACATCAGGTCAACCAAACGGTTATGACCCTCTGCCAACAGCGCCTTCTCATAGGCCCGCACGTTTTTGTCTTTACGCTCGACGATGCTGCCTTCGTTCACGCCGACACGGATGGGGACGTTCCGTTCGCGGCAGGCGGCGATCACCCGGTCCACTTGTTTACGGTCGGCGATGTTGCCGGGATTAAGCCGGATTTTGTGCACGCCGGCTTCGACAGCCTCCAATGCCCGCTCATAGTGAAAGTGCACATCGGCAACAATGGGCACCGATGCCTGACGAAGAATCTCCGGCAACGCCGCCGTGTCACGCCTGGTGGGCACCGAAATGCGGACCAGGTCGCATCCACCGTCGGCCAATGCCCGAATCTGGGCGACGGTCCTATCGACTTCGTAGGTGTGTGTGTTGGTCATGGACTGGATGGTGATAGGGGCATCACCCCCAATCGGCACACCACCAACCATAACCTGCCGGGTTGAACGACGCGGTTTCATGGAATCCCCGTCCAGTTTCTCCCGTTAGCATTGTGTATATGTGCTTTTCTCAATGAATTCCTCTAACTTCTTATTCTGCTCAACTCTGCGCCCTCTGCGTCTCTGCGTTCATGAATTATCCAGGTTAGGGACCTTCCAGGAATGGTAAGAACCCACCTGTGAACGGTCAAACGGCGGAGTTTCGAGTTCCGGGTTGACAAATCCGGGGAACGTGGACTTACCTTGCAATGGTGCCGATAGAGCATTAACCGGGATTGGCGGCAGTGGTTGAGGAGAGGCCATGACTGGGTAGGGATTGGGCGATTTCGAGGTTGGGTTATTTTGAGGGTGATGCTGTATTATGGACGTTCGCTACATCAATCCATTCATTCAATCGGTCAAGAAGGTGTACTCCACCATGCTGAGCACGGACATCTTGATCAGCAAACCCTATGTCAAAACAGATACCGGTGGAACCTCGGACGTTTCCGCGGTTATCGGGCTTTCCGGCGATGTGGTCGGAAGCGTTGCCCTGTGCTTTCCACTGGAGACCGCGGTCAAAAGCGCCGGCAAGTTCGCCGGCATCCCGATGTCGAAAGATCACGAGGACTTCGCCGATGCGCTTGGTGAGTTGGCAAACATGGTCGCCGGCAGCGCCAAATCTCAGCTCGAGGGTTTCAACGTCAGCATTTCACTGCCAAACGTCATAGTTGGAAAAAACCATGTGGTTTCGCAGTCCAAGCACACTCCCCGTTTGGCGCTGCCCTGCGATTCCTCGCTGGGGCGATTCTCCGTCGAGGTTGCCATGGTCATGAAAAAACCTACCGCACAGACCACGCCCAAACCAGCGATGGCGTCAGTCGGTGCATGAACGCCGCCTGACGCCCCAGTGTGACCTCCTACATCAGTGCCGCGACCGTAAGGGAGCGGTACTGATTGGATTGGCGGGTGGAACCCGCCCTACAACCTGCGGCGCAATTCTCACCGCAAAGGAGCCTTGCCCATGAACCATGTCGTGCTGCATACCCTGATAGTGATGATGGTGTGCATATCCGGGCCGGCGTCGGCTGGAACCCCCGCCGGTGAGGCAACATCAACCATCCCGCAGAGTTTCGCCGCAGAGTTGGCCTATCTCGATGCCAATGGCAACGGCAGTATCGACGCTTTCGAGTTGGCCCGCGGGCGGCAGATGGCTTTGATGTTGACAATGTTGCCCTGGGAGACTTGCGACCGGGACGGGGACGGCACAGCCACCCCGGTGGAATTCCAGGCGGCGGCGAGTGAGGCGTTGCAAGAGCTACTGTCATCCGAGAATCAGGATGACACCCAGGCTCAAGAGGCGCTCGCTCGGGCTATCCCGGCAAGTGTGCTTCTTCGTCAGTTGGGCAGTGACCAATCCTACGCCGACGAGCTTGCAGCCTTGCGCGAGGTGATGGATGATCTCGACGACGATGACAAGGTGGTCACGCACATCATCTCCAACTCGGCGCTTTACCCACGGCTTAGCCCGGTAGTCCGCACGTGGGTGCGTTACTATCCGACAAAGCCGCAACTCCACCGTCACGTCGGCCCTCGTGCCCCCCGCTTCCACACACCAGCCAGACCCCACCGTCCTCATGTGAGTCCCAGACCTGTGCCCAAACGTCACAGACCCGCCACGGCGAGACCGGGCAAACCGGCGAGACCGGCAGCACCCAAACCCGCTCCGCGACGAGGACGTTAGCTCGGGCGACTACTGTGCAAAACCTCACGCAGGGAAAAATTGAGAATTGAGAATGGGGTGTTTGCTGCGACGCGAGAGTGTTTAGCGGCGACCCGAAGGGGAGCGCGGGAAATGGGGGATGAGGAACGTCGTTGTCGGGAGCACACGAGAGTATTTAGCGATGATCCACAATGGCGCGGCGGGTGGAACCCGCGCTACGTCTCTGATCCTTTATCCCTCATCCTTTATCCTCCCGTACTCCCCTTTTCTCGTGTCGGATGGCGTGAATTGCTATCGTGATGTGATTGCACTACCATACCTCACTTTGCCCGGTGGGGGTGTTATGAGACGGTTGAAGACTCGATTTCCTATAGCGTTGCCGATTGCGGTGCTGGTCTTTCTGGTGGCGGCGACGCCGGCACAGGCCTACATCGGCCCTGGAGCCGGCTTTGCGGTGATCTCGTCGGCTCTGGTGATCCTGGGTGCGATGGCTTCGGCGGTGCTGATGCTGTTCACTTGGCCTATCCGCTGGTGCGTCCGTGCCTACAAAGGCCGCAAAGCCCACGCCAAAGCCCGTGTCAAACGAGTGGTGATTATCGGGCTCGACGGCATGGAGCCTACCCTGGTCGAGCAGTACATGGGCCAGGGGCGTATGCCAAACCTGGCGAGGCTCAAGGAAAACGGATACTACAACCGCCTGGGCACCACGTTGCCGGCGTTGACGCCCGTGGCGTGGGCGTCGTTCCTGACCGGGTCCAACCCGGGCAAGCACAACGTGTTCGACTTTCTCACCCGGGACAAACGCAACTATATGCCCACGCTGTCGTCGGTCCACATCTCCGGCGGCAAGAAGCCGAGCATACGCCTGCTACGCAAGGGCAAGCCGTTCTGGAACATCCTGGGCGAGCACGGGATTTTCAGCAGCATCATCCGTGTGCCGATCACCTTTCCTCCGGAGAAATTTCGCGGCGTGCTGTTGTCCGCCATGTGCGTGCCGGACCTTCGCGGCAGCCAGGGCACCTTTTCGTATTACACCACCAGGCCCGACCCGGATACCGAGCACACCGGTGGGGAACAGGTGCGAGTCACCCGCAAGGGCAACCGGGTGTCGACTCACCTGGTGGGGCCTGCGATACACGAGAACGGCAGCAAGGTGACGCTGAAATGCCCCTTCACCGCCGAAATCGACGACCGGAACGAATGCGTCACGCTCTCGGTGTGTGACAGCACCATCCGGCTCACCCGGCAGGAGTACAGTGATTGGGTCCCGGTCACGTTTGACGGCGGGTTCCGCAACAAGATTCACGGCATCTGCCAGTTTCAGTTGCTAAGCACCACGCCGCATCTCGATCTGTACGTGACCCCCATCCAGATCGACCCGGAGAAGCCGGCCTTTCCGATCGCCTTCCCCACGGTGTACAGCATGTACCTGTGCAAGCGTCAGGGGCCTTTTGCGACGTTGGGTTTCGCCGAGGACACCTGGGCCTTGAACGAGGAAATCCTCGAGGACCCCGGGTTCCTGCACCAGTGCCTCGAAGCGGACCGCGAGCGCGAAACCATGCTGTCCGACGCGCTGGACAAGGTGCGGCGTGGGCTGGTGGTGTGCGTGTTCGACAGCACCGACCGCGTCAATCACATGTACTGGCGGTATCTCGACCCGAACCACCCCGCCCATGACGGATTTGGTGACAAAAAGCTCACCACCGCCATCCCCGAGCATTATGCCCGGGTGGACGAGATGATCGGGCGGATGATGGCCAAGTGCGACGACCCCGACACGGTGCTGATGGTCCTCTCGGATCACGGAGCCAAATCGTTCCGCCGGGGCTTTGACGTCAACCGCTGGCTGATCGAGAACGGGTACATGACGCTCAAGCCCGATCCCAAGCCGGGGGCAAAATACCTGGTCAATGTGGACTGGTCCAGGACTCGGGCTTACGGTTCGGGGTTGGCGGGAATCTATTTGAATATCAAGGGGCGAGAAGCCCAGGGCATCGTGAAGCCGGGCGAGGAAGCGGGTGCACTGCGTGATGAGCTTTGTCAGAAGCTGGAGGGCCTGACTGACCCGGCGACCGGGGAGATTGCCATCGCCAGGATGTACAACAGCCTCAAACATTACAAAGGCCCATACAAGGACCAAGCTCCGGACCTGATGGTCGGCTACAATGAAGGCTACCGGGTGTCCTGGGAGGCTGCCATCGGCGAGATTACCGATGAGTTGTTCCACGACAACGTCAAAGCCTGGAGTGCGGACCACCTGCTCGATCCGCCATTGGTGCCGGGGGTGTTGTTTTGCAACCGGGACGTCGATTGCGATCATCCTCGGATCATGGATTTGGGGCCGACGACGCTGTCCCTGTTCGGGGTGGACACACCCCAATTCATGGACGGCAAGCCGTTGAAGGTGGCGGATCATGGCATACGCTTCAACTGAAACCACGAAAACGGGATCGGTAGGGTGGGTGGAACCTCGCGG
>JAGLWJ010000335.1 GCA_023133475.1 Phycisphaerae bacterium
AAACCAGCGGGACTTTGGACCTTGGACTTGTCGCCGGTTGGTGGGTTCCACCTGCCTGCGGCAGGTTCCACCCACCCTACACATGGAGGGGAAAGACAACCACTCCAATACCCGGCATAAATGCCGGGCCTAGCGCAACGGAATGCCTGAGGTTGTCGTCTTACCCCAGAGAGTGCAGAGGAAAGCGAGGAGAGAAAAGATAAAGGGGGTAGAGTCGAAACCGGGCAACGCCGCCAACCCCGCATTTTCTCCATTCTCCATTCTCCATTCTCCGCATGTGGTGATTTAGATGCGATTGCCCTTGGTGGCGGGCTTGCGTGGCAAACGTTATCAATGGTAACATGGTCCGAGAATCGTGGATCATGCGGTGGACACGATGGTTGTAGGCTGGGAGAGCCAAACTGAAAAAGAGTGGTTGGGCACTGATTGAAGGATGGTATCCACACAAGTTCAAGGTTACGAACTGATCCGCCGTCTTGATCGAAGCGAGGGGCAGACCCAGGTATGGGAGGCCCGTCACGTCGAAACCGAGATGCACGCGGCGATCAAGGTTATCCCCATCGATAACGAGGTCATGCTCAATGAGGTGATGGAGGAGGTGCGGGTTCTGGCCAGGATCGACCATAAGAACATCGTACACCTCAAAACCGCGTTTCGAGAGGGGCACAAGCTGCACATCGTGATGCAGTATGTGGAGGGGGACAACCTTTCGCGTGTTCAAGGCAACTTCGGCCTGCACGACGTGACCGACATCGTGGCGGTGGGAATCCAGGTTTGTGAGGCTCTGGAGCATCTTCATCGCCAAAACGTGTGCCACTGCGACGTTAAGCCGTCCAACATCCTCATTGCCAATTCGTTCTGGGACGATGACTACAACCGCGACACAGCCGTAAAACTCACCGATTTCGGGATCGCGGAGATCATTCGCAAAAGTGCCTCGGAGTTTCTATCGACAAAGGATGACAAACCAGTTAATGGTTCCGCTCAGTCTTTGTCGGTTCGCGGTTCGCCGGCTTACATGGCTCCGGAGCGGTTTCGCAGCAGGCCTGCGACCCCACAAGGCGACATCTGGTCGGTGGGGGTGGTGCTGCATGAGCTGTTGACCCACCAGCGCCTGTTCGCAGGTGACGACTTTGAGACGGTTGAACAGGCGGTCATGCGCGGGGAGTGCAAGCCTTTGCCCGGCGCCGTGCCGTCGCTTTTGCGCGGTATCGTGGAGACGTGCCTGGCAGCCAACCCCGAGGATCGCTACGAGTCGGCCCGCCAGTTGCGCAACCATCTGAAAAGCCTCAGCGTCGGCCCGGTGGACACCGCCGAATTGCACAACCGCCCGCGAGACGAGCAGCCAACCGGCAAACCACCGCCCGAGCCCGAGAAGGATGAGCCGGCTGCACCCCAGTACGGCCCGCTCCGGCAGCGGATTGGATTGTTTGTGCTCTGCTTGTTGATGATGATTGGGTTGTTTTACGGGTTCTACCTTCTGGTGATCAAGTAATGCCATGGAGTAGGTCGGGTCCGCAGACCCGACTGAGGCAAGAGGCAAGAGACGGGACGGGTGGCCCATCGCTTTAGCGGTGGGGGACCCGACCTGCGAAGCTTATTGGACTTAGGGACTTGCGTGGAAAAACCTGTTGCCTTTTTGTGCCACGCCCGCTACAGTATAGGTGTTAAATCATGTGACACATCCCTCATGACGCCGGATGGTGGGGGTGGCACGGGGCGGAAGAGGTGTGACAGCCAGTCGTTGCCGTGCAGGGCTTATAATCGAATAACTGCATCGGGAAGCGGAGGCGTTTGCTCGTCCAGCTTCGCAACCGGCTGTGCTTTCTTGAAAGGAATGGACCAATGAAAAAAATCAAACGCAAAATCGCCCGAACGCTGGGAGCACTCTTGATTAGCGCTTCGTTGACGATGATAGGCACCTGCGATGTGCAACACCCCCCGTCGAACACCCAGACCTTTTGGGGGATAGCCATCGCTCCAGGCTAACGAGCGGTGTAGGGCGGGTTCCACCCGCCGCCACACAGATGCGGGCGACAGGTTTTTCACCTGCCCTACTCGGCAAGAACCTGCTTGAAATACTCGACCGTGTGTGTCAAGCCCTCTTTTAACCCGATCCGCGGCTGCCAGCCCAGCCGCTGGCGGGCTCGAGTGGTGTCGGCTCTGCGGCGTACCGGATCGTCCTGAGGGAGAGGCTTGCGCACGGTCTTGAGCTTCTTGCCCAACACCTCCCCGAGGGTGGACACCAGCTCGTTCATGCTGATCTCATCGGAACTGCCGACGTTGACCGGTTCGTCGGGGCCGGGGCCTTCGTATTCCATCAGCGCCACTATTCCGTCGATCATGTCGTCCACGTAGCAAAAGCTCCGCGTTTGGGTCCCGTCGCCGTACATGGTGAGCGGTTCGTCACGCAACCCCTGAACGATGAAATTCGATGCCACCCGCCCGTCACCCAAAGCCATACGCGGGCCGTAAGTGTTGAAAATGCGGATGATCCGCGTATCCACGTTGCTCTGACGGTGATAATCGGACATCAACGTCTCAGCCACACGCTTGCCTTCGTCGTAGCAGCTCCGCAGCCCAATGGTATTGACGTTTCCCCAGTAACTCTCCACCTGTGGGTGGACCGCCGGGTTGCCATAAATTTCGCTGGTGGAAGCCTGCAGAATGCGAGCTTTCACCCGCTTGGCCAGACCGAGCATGTTCAACGTGCCCATCACCGAAGTCTTGACCGTCTTGACCGGATTGTACTGGTAGTGCACCGGGGAAGCCGGGCATGCCAGGTTGAAAATCCAATCGACCTCGATCATCAGCGGGATCACGATATCATGGCGGATCAACTCGAAATCCGGGCGATGAAGCAGATGTGCTATGTTACGCTTCGAGCCGGTGAAAAAGCTGTCCACCACAATCACCTCGTGCTTGTCCGCCAAAAGACGATCGCACAAGTGACTACCCAAAAAACCCGCACCACCGGTTACCAGCACACGCATGAGGCCTCACCTTTTCTGCTGTAGGGTGGGTGGAGCTTCGCGGAGCGAAGCGCAACCCACCACGCCGACCTGGAATTTGAAACTTGAAACTCGGAACCGAATGGTGGGTTCCACCTCGCTCCGCGAGGTTCCACCCACCCTACGCCTTCCGATCCGCTTCGGCACCCTCTTCCTGGTATTCGTAGAACGTGCGCAACTGCTCGCGGAAGTAACCTCCACGCCGAACCTGAGCACAATTCAAAATACCCCCGAACACAAAAGCATTAACCCGCTCCAGCAGACTCAGAGCCCGTAACACCTGCCCGCGGGAATTATCCTTCGCCCGGCAAACCAGAATCACGCCATCCACCCGCGGCGCCAACACCGACACATCGCTGGCCAGCAACACCGGAGGCATGTCAATGATAATCTGGTCATAGCGGCTCGATACGGTATCGAGGAACTCGCTCGCCAGCGGGCCGTTGAGCAGCTCCGCAGGATTGGGAGGCATCGGGCCGCTCCCGACCACGTCGAGGTTGGCCAGGTCCGTCTTGCAAATCAATTTGTCCAGGTCCGCCCCGCCGACCAGATAATTGCTCAGACCCACCGGCTCAATGTTGGGAAAAATACGGTGCAAGGACGGGCGGCGAAGATTGGCATCAACCAGCAACACCCGACGTCCTCCCAGGGCAATAGAAGCAGCCAGATTGCAGGCTATGGTGGTCTTGCCGTCCTCCGGGCGAGGGCTGGCAATCAGCAAAGTCCGCTGACGATCCGGCGGGGCGCTGAACTGCAGGTTGGTGCGGATGGTGCGGAAAGCTTCCGCCACCATCGAATGAGGCGCCGCCTGCACCGCCGTCTCCACCTTCTCGATATCCACTTCCTCGTCATCAACGTCCGGAACCGTGCCCAACAGCGGAAGACTCAGATGCCTGACAATATCCTGCGGAGTGCGGACCGAAGTATCCAGCAAATCCAGCCCGATGGCGATGCCCATAGCCAACGCCAACGCCACCAATACACAAGCAGGCAACAACAGCAACTTGGGGCTGCTGCGCTCGAGCGGGTCCACAGCCTGTTGAGCAACCTCAATCCTGACCGCGTTCCGCTCGCGGACCACCCGCTCGACCTCGCGGATATACTCGTCTGCCTGCTCCTTGGTGTCCCGCAGCATCTCCAACTCATCCTTGAGGGTCTCGTGCTCGGCGAGCTTGCGTTCGAGGTCAGCCTGCTTGGCGCGGGCTTCGGAGATCTTCTCACGTTCCAGCAGCAACTGATGTTGGGAGTTCAGGAATGCAGAATTCACCTGCTCGAGTTTGAAATCGAGAATCTCCCGCAGGCGAGTCTCGCGCACCTTGGCTGCCTGCCGGCGGGCTTCATCGAGCCGCTGGCTTATCGCCTTCACCTCGCGGTGCTCGGGGCCAAGGTCGTGCAGCATGACCTCCACTTCCTGCTCGAGAAAATTGATCTGGTTGTCCAGGGAGATGACCCGCGGGTCAGCCTCGACCGTCTGGGAGTCCTCCACGGTGACCCCAGGCCCGGCAGGATTGGAGTAGATATTGACAAAAGACTCCAGCTCGAGGGTCTGTAGTTCCAGCCTGGCCACCAGACTTTGACGCTCGATGATCTCCATGACCATGGGGCCGTGTCGGGTGCCACTCTGCAACTCCCCCGGTTCCAGGGTGCTCACGAATTCCTGGATTTGGGTAAGTTTCTGCCTGATCTTCGACTCCAGGGTATTTTGCTCTGCCTGGTAACCTGCCAACTCCTGCCGGAAGGCATCGACGGTGCGATTGCGCACTTTATCGAGATAGGTCTTGGCAATCTGGTTGACGATTCTGGCTGGATCGTTCCACACACGACACCCCATCGAGATGCGGAAGTAATTGGTGTCTTTGACCGGTCTGCTGCTCACCACCTCTTCCAACTCCAGGCGGAGCTTGCTCTGGTCGGCTTCTCTGAACCATGCAGTTCCGCGCACTTCCGGGGATTGGAGGACGTCAAGCAATACCGGGGGGCTGACCGCATTCATCGCCTCACTGGCCAGAAAGCGCTCTTGTCGATCCTCGGTCATCCGCGCCGTGAATTCACCGGCGGGGATGGGGGCGTCGCTGATGCACTGAATGAGGGTGCTGGCTCGATAGGTGGGGTACTTGAAGTAGACCATGAAAAACAACCCCACCCCTATGGCGCTGAAAAACCACCACAGCACGATGATCATCACCAGGCGATGTTTGAGAATGGCGGTGATGTCGCCGGCGGTCAGCCCTGCTCCCCCACCACCTTCCCCTTGTGAGGGGGCCAAAGCGACCTGCTCCTGGATTGTTGCCGGTACGGTCGTCATGCGGGCTCCTCCGCCTCGGCAGGCTCTTCGTCGACGAACAGATGGCTTAGAATGTGCCCGGTCAGCAGGAACAACCCCAAAGCGATGGGAAGCATTGCCAGGCCCAGCAGGGTGTGCGGCGTGCCGTGTGCCAGATCACCCCGCCCAAAGACGGTGAACCCCCCGGTTACGGTGACGCGGATAACGTTGCAAAACACCGAGATCGGAACGCACGTCACCACCATGCAAATACGCTGCCAGACCGGCCGGTCGCCCAGGTAGGCCATTGCCACCCCCAGCGTCACAAAAGCCATCATCAAACGCATGCCCGCACAGGCTTCCAGGACATTCAGTTGCCCCTTGCTCCCGTCATAAAAGTAGTCCATGACCACCGCCTGGGTCTCGATCTCGATACCGGGGATCAACCTCAGCAACATCGCCGAGACCTGCGTGGACACCATCCGCAGGGGTATGGTCAGCTCAACGTAATACTGATCGGGAATAGGGTTCGCCAGGCAAAGAAACAAAATCGGGAGCCAGGCAATACGCATCATCCTCCAGCCGGTCAGAAACAACACGATCCCAAAGATCGCCCCCACCAGGGACATCAACTGGAGATAGCTGTACGGTATGACCGCCTGGAAAATAAAATACGCCCCCACCGAGAGCAGAAACAGCAGAAAACCAAAGTAGGAGGTCGAGATGGGGGTGGCGGCTATTTGCTCGCGGCGGGTGTGCAGGAAGTACAGGCTGAACAACGGGACCAACCAACCATGGGACCAGTTTGCATCCCCGTTCCATCGAGCGGCGACAACGCGCAAAGCCGGCCAAAAGAGCCAGAACAGCAGTAGCGCAATGACAATCGCCCGTGCCCACCCCAGAACTGCTCGCGGCAGTGGTGGCGAAGTATCCCGGATTTCGACGATGCTTTGAGTCATATCTCTACCGGAAAAGGTTGGGGTACTGGCGCTGCTGGTAGGCGGGATTTGGTCGAGAAGTGTAGGAGTCCATGTCGGCAAAGTTGCGGTCGTAGACAAAACCAAACCCGTAGCTTATCCGAAACGCATTACGCAACACTGCCAGGAACGTCGCCACCGGGTGGGTGCCCACCAGAATCAAATCGTCCTTTTTAATAAAGAAATCCTGCTCCTTGCCGGTGAAAATGGCATCGAGGTTCACCTGAATCATCTGCTCACGCTCGCCCAAACGGCGATAGACGGTGCAATGCGTAGGCCAAGCCAACTGCCCGAGGTTGCCTGCCGAGGCAATGGCGGTCTTAAGCGTGATGATCCGCCCGGTCAGCGAGTACGCTCCAGGTCGCATCACCTGCCCCATCAGATAGTATTCGCCGAATTCACCCGAAGCCAGACGAATCGCATCACCCGCCCGGACCACGATGTTGTGCCGGGGATCACCCTTGCGCAATGAGTCGGCGGAAATCTTGATTACCCGATGCTCCTCCTCCACACCGGCGATCTGCCCCCAGTCGATCGACGGCTGAGTGGGGCGATCGGGGGCCTGCTCGGGTTTGGAGGTAGTGGTTTGCACCGGCTCGCCGGTCGGTGTCGTGGTCTCGATCCACTTCCCGTTGTAGTAGATCCAGCGTGGTTGCGAAGGCGTAGCCGGCACCGGCGCGGCGGCGGTTGCCGTCGGCGGAGCTTGCGAATCCGCTCGCCCGGTCATGGTCTCGATCAGTTCCTGGCGGTCCTGCCGGGTGGGCGGTGCCTGCTCGGCTGCCGACGGGGTGGGTTGACGCTCGACCCACTCGCCGTTTTTGTAAATCCACTCGGGCACGGAGGGGGTCGTTGTGGCGGGGG
>JAGLWJ010000336.1 GCA_023133475.1 Phycisphaerae bacterium
GGGGAGAGTGGTCCCCGAATCGCCGGTCGTCAGCACGCTCCCCTTCGGGTCGCCGCTAAACATAGTGGTTGATGTCGCCGGAGCTGCTCCCGCACCGTTGCCGAGTCCGCCGGAGAGCAGAACCTCGCCTCGCGGTGTGCCCGCAATCTGTCGGTGGTGACCCGACCGGTTCGACACCAACACCGGTTCGGGAAAATTTTGGTTGCGGACCACATAAATCTCGGTTACCGCATCCACCAACCCGCCGGCAACGTTTATTGCGTCCAGCAGGCGCAGATTGTACTGACCTAACGGATACAGGTTCGGTTGAGAGATCGTCCCGTAGATCGTGTAGCTCAGTTTTCTTCGGATGGCGGGCTCGACTATGATCTCCGGTTCGAGCAGGATGTTCCGCTGGACAACTTGATCGACGATTTCCGCCTCGATCTCCGGGAGAGTCAGCCCGACCACTTCGATCCGCCCAAGCACCGGCAGGTTAATGTTGCCGGTTTCGTCGATGGTGACCTGGACTGCGGTCTCGGTCCCTCTTTGCAGAAGCTCATAGATGCGAACGGCAATGCCGTCGCCAATTGCATACTCGTACTCCTCCACCAGGGGGACCAGGTCTTCGGGTTGGGGATCGCTGACCCCCATGACGCCGGTGGGGGCATCCTGAAGGGTGAGCGAGCTGCGGATGTCCAGTGTCCCCTCGCGCCCGAAGACCCCGTATGAACCGACGTCCGCAGGGTTGAGTAACCCGTTGAACACGCTGGTCATTGTCGTTACGCCGTTGCATCCGGCGAAGCCTGCCGCCAGAAGACACAACCCCAGCGTTGCCAGTGTCTGGCTGGATCGGTGCATGCGTGGTTTGGGGGGTAAGGTACTACTCATGGCGACGCCAAGTCATCGAACAGGGTCCATTACAATTATTTTTGGTGAATTACCGCGGGCGCATCTCGCCGAATGCCCCAATCCACGGGCATGTTATCGGCATTTGGCAAAGTGTTGGTTAGCATTCTCATCTCATGTAGCGCTTTCCAAGGCCCGGTTTTTGGGGGTTCGATGTTGCCACCGGCCCAAACGCCGAGATTCTCTCTCCAAAGTAGTTCGAGTCAAGAACCCCCAATGTTCGCTGCTGATAACGCGGATTCGGCGAAAAAGCAAATTTTCTAATTAGTCCAAAGTCCAAAGTCGAACGTGGGGTGGGTGGCCCATCGCTTTAGCGGTGGGGGACCCGAATGCCTCGTCCGAGCACCGCCGGGCCACGTAGTGGCTTTTGGGCGATTGGATTCGTGTCCCCCACGGCTAAAGCCATGGGCCACCCGGCTGCGCTACAGACTTTGGACCTTGGACTTTGGACCTTGGACTTTGGACTTTGGACTATATTGACGGTGCCGATGGTGTGGTTAGACTTATTGGATTGTGGCGTCGGGTGGTCGGCGCGTCTGTTGTGGGGGTTTGCGGTAATTACGATGGAGGTTCCAGAGCGATGAAGTGCACACGTATACTTCGCCACGCGGCGTTGCTCATGGGTGGTGTTGGCATGTTGTTCCAGATGGGTTGCACCACCACGCAGTTTTTCGACTTTGTAAGCACCGTTTTTCTGGGCATCACGGCGGCAGGTTCCATCGCCATTATCCAGAATATTTAACCGGGATGATTCGCCGCCGCAGGCGAAACGATATCAGGTTTTTCCCTTGGGCAATTGCGGAGGATCGCATGCATACACTCGCGCATCTACCGTTCCGGTCGGTTACGTCGTGTCTGTTGGCTGTTGTGGTGTCGGCAAGCTACACCGTCTGGTGTGAGCCGTCGGTTGCCCAATCCGCGGATGCCGAGCCTGCCGAGACCTCGCCATCCACCACCGTGGAAGGTAAATCCAACGTCGGATCATTGTTCGAGGATTTTCTGCACTATGCGCGGATGGGCCGATTTCAACAGGCCCGAACCTGCGCCGTCAGCCTGTTGCGACACCCCGATCTGGACCCGGTGGAACTGCTGGCGATTGCGGATCGGGACCGCAGAAGCCTCGAAACGCTGATTACCGTGATAAACAACTCCTCCCTGGGCGAGGAGGCCAAACAGGTGCTCGAGGTGCTTCGCGAAGGCGAACACCGCAAGCGGCAGAACCCCAAGCGGATCAACGCCAATATAGAAAAGCTTGGCGGCTCCCCGCAGGCTGAGTATCACGCGATCCAAAACCTGATCGATTCCGGGGAATATGCGGTCCCCTGGATGTTGCAGGGGTTGATGGATCAGCAATGCCAACGGCTTTGGCCTCGGATCACCCGGGCGATGCCGCAGATTGGTCAACCGGCGGTTAATCCGTTGGTGGTTGCCCTGGCGGTGTCGGATCGCAACCTCCGTCAGGGTATCATCCGCATTCTGGGCGAGATTGGCTATCCGCACGCCGTTCCCTATCTCAAGAAGTTGCTGGCATCCCCGGGGATAGACGCGGACACCCGTGCCGTGGCGGACCAGGCATTAGGGCAAATCGCTCAACGCACCGGGCGTTTTTTCCGAGGTTCGGCTGCCGACGAATTCATCGCCCTGGGCGAGCGGCACTACAGTGAGCGGGGCTCGTTGCGGGCCGATCCGCGAAACGAGTCAGCCAACGTGTGGTATTGGCGAGACAGCTTCGTTGATGCGGTCGGCGTCCCGCGGGAGATTTATGGCCCGGTAATGGCCATGCGCTGTGCCGAGGAGGCTTTGTTCCTGGAGCCGTCACGGGAGGAAGCGATCTCGTTGTGGCTGGCAGCCAACATCCGGCGTGAAGCACGCCTGGGGATGGACGTGGAGAGTGGCGAGACGGTGGAGAACAAAGCGGATGCCACCCGCCCGTCTGACTTCCCTCGAGCGATCTACTTTTCACGGTCTGCCGGAGCCCGCTACTGTTTGGAGGTGTTGGATCGGGCTTTGCGGGATCAGGACACGTCGGTGGCTTTGGGTTCCATAGCAGCCTTACGAACCATCGGGGGGGAAAGTTCTCTGGTGGGGTTTGGCGGTAGTGGGCAGCCGTTGGTGAAGGCTTTGCAGTTCCCCAGCACCATGGTGCGGATCAAGGCAGCGTTGGCGTTGGCCCGGGTCAGGCCTAAGTCTCCGTTTCCTGGGGCTCAGTGGGTCATCCCGGCGCTCTCCGAGGCGTTGGGGCAAACCGGGCAGGAACGTTTCGTGGTGATCGATCCGGATAAGGCAAACCTGAATCGCATCATGGAGCTTCTGCGCCAAAATGGCGCGGAGGTGGTGGGCGACACCGACTTCCATACGGCGGTTCAACGGGCACGACAGGACTTAGGCTGCGTCAGCGGGATGTTTATCTCAGCCGGGCTCGAGAGCCCCAGTGTGCGTCGGGGCGTGGACGAGCTGCGTCGCGACTTCCTTTTCAGGATGACGCCGATCGTGCTGCTACGCAGGTCGGCGAATTATGAGATTGCCCGGAACCTGGCGGCGCACGACCGGCGTATCGCCCACTTGGCTGCGGACGCTGACGGGGCGGAGTTGACAGACACCATGCGGGAGGTGATGGCCCGATCCGGCTCCCAGTTGCCCGATCCGCGGGAGGCGTTGAATCTGGCGATGGAGACTGCCGACGCTCTCCTGTTGATAGGGCTGGACGGTCGCACGGTGTTGAACGTTACGGCTGCGGAGCCGGCGCTGCTGATGGTGCTGGGCGGTGACGATGACGAGCAACTGCGGCGGAAAGTGGCGGCGGTGTTGGCGCTGTCGCGCACGCAGGGGTCCCAGCGGGCTTTGGCGGAGGTGGCATTGGACGACACCCAGTCTGAAACGCTTCGTATGAGCCTTTTTGCGAATCTGGCGGATTCCGCCAAGCTTAGCGGCAATCTGTTGAGCAGCGATATGGTGTCGCGTCTGGTGGAGGTTTCGGCGGAAGAGCCGAACCTTACGCTGCGCACCGCAGCCAGCAGAGCCTTGGGTGCCTTGAATCTGACAAACAACCAGGCCAGCGAGATCATTCGCAAGCACTACCGGGGCTAGCCCGGATATTTCACCGCGGAGCACGCAGAGACCGCAGAGAGTTGAGAGGTAGGGAGTTACCGCAATTAGTGTTGAACCAACAATAAACACACTGTCAAAACCCGACAGTAAACATTCAGTGAACCCATGGCAGGTTCGGATCAACTACCGAGCGCAGGTCCACGCAAGCGTG
>JAGLWJ010000337.1 GCA_023133475.1 Phycisphaerae bacterium
AAACCCACGCTATTCCGCATACGGGTTTACTGAATATTTACTGTCGAGTTTTGACAGTGTGTTTATTCTCTGTTCAACGCTAATAGCGGTAACTCCCTACCTCTCAACTCTCTGCGGTCTCTGCGTGCTCCGCGGTGAAATATCCGGGCTGGAATCCACCGCTCACTCGCCGTACTTGGCGATGATCTCCTCTCGGCTCTTGTGCAGAATGTCGTACTTCCTGCCGACCTTGGTGAAGGCTTCGATGGCTTTGTCAACGTGCTCGAACGTATGACCGGCGGAAAGCTGCACGCGGATGCGGGCCAAACCTTTGCCCACCACCGGATAGTAAAACCCAATGACGTAGACGCCCTCGTCGTACAGGTCGCGGGCGATGTCCTGGCTTAGCTTGGCGTTGTACAACATGATCGGCACGATGGGGTGGTCGCCGGGCTTGATGTCAAAACCGGCTTCGGTCATCCCCTTGCGGAAGCGTTTGGTGTTGGCCTCCACCTTATCGCGCAGCTCGGTGGTCTCGGTGAGCAGGTCGAAGACCGCAATCGAGGCTTTGACCACTACCGACGCAACCGTATTGCTGAACAGATACGGGCGACTCCGCTGCCGCAGAAGCTCGACGATCTCCTTGCGCCCGGTAGTGAATCCGCCCGAAGCACCGCCCAATGCCTTGCCGAGCGTTCCGGTGACAATATCAACCCGGCCCATCACACCGCAGTATTCGGTCGAGCCGCGCCCGGTCTTGCCCATAAAGCCGGTGCAGTGGCAATCATCGACCATCACCAAAGCGTCGTACTTGTCCGCCAGATCGCAAATCTTGTCGAGCTGAGCAACAGTGCCGTCCATACTGAAGGCTCCGTCGGTGGCGATGATCCGATAGCGGGCGCCCTTAGCCTGCTGAAGCTTCTCCTCCAAAGAAGCCATGTCGTTGGTATCGTAGATGTAGCGGGTGGCTTTGCACAGCCGGATGCCGTCGATAATCGAGGCGTGGTTGAGTGCGTCGGTGATGATAGCGTCATCTTTGCCGAGCAGCGGCTCGAACAACCCGCCGTTGGCATCGAAACAGGCACAGTATAGGATCGTATCCTCGGTCTTGAAAAAGTCGGCGATCTTCTGCTCGAGCTGTTTGTGGATGTCCTGGGTGCCGCAGATGAAGCGGACACTGCTCATGCCGTACCCGTGGGTATCGAGGGCCTCATGGGCGGCGGCGACGACCTTGGGATGCGAAGACAACCCCAGGTAGTTGTTCGCACAAAAGTTGATGACCTGTCGAGGGGGCTTGCCCTGGGGATACTCGACGTTGATGTCCGCCGTCTGGGGGGTCAGGATCAGGCGCTCTTCCTTGTACAGTCCCGCCTCTCGAATCGAGGCCAATTCACGCTGAAGGTCATCTTTCATTCTGCCAAACATGTTTGTTACTCCGATGTGTCCCAAGTAATAGCCGACGTCTTCGCCGACTCTTGCAGTGTTCGTTTCGTTTCAGCAGGTAATACCCACAATACCTGCGGCGGGTGAAACCCGCCCTACGTATTATCCGCCGATCCGCTTGCTGGCGGCCTGATACTCCTGTTCGTCCGGAAGCAATACCACCTTGGCGCTCTTGCGGGGGCGCTCGATCATCTTGTCGAAACCAGCCTTGAAATCCTCCAACTTGAACACGTTGGTGATCACCGGCGTGGGATCGAGCCGCCCGGCAGCCAAGAGGTTGCGGTTGCGATACCAGGTATCGAAAATCTTACGCCCGTTGATGCCGTGAACCTGGCACCCCTTGAACACGATGCCGTTGTTGTAATCCACCGGAAGCGGCGACTCGGCGGCGATGCCGAATGCCGTCACTCGCCCGGCTTTGCGAACCATGGCGAAGCAGTCGTCCACCGAGTTCTGCGACCCGACCATCTCCAACGCAATGTCCACCCCGTTTCCACCGGTGTGATCCAGCACAAACTCCAGACGCTCAGCCCCGGTGCTGTCATTGGTGTTCATCTGGAGGTCTGCGCCCATCTTTCGGGCGATCTCCATGTTAAGCTCGTACTTTCCAAAATGGATGATCTTGGCCACCCCGCACACCCGAGCCACCCCAACGGCAAAGAGGCTGATCGGGCCGTCGCCGGTGATGACCATGGTTTTGCCGGCCACGTCGGCATCTTCGCCCAGCACGGCGTAGGTGGCGTTGCCCAGCGGCTCCTGAATGGCTGCCACCTCCGGCGGGATGGCTGGATCGTTAGGCCAACAGATCGACTCGGGCAGAGCGAAGTACTCGGCGAAGCAGCCGTCGAAATCCACGCCGAGGATCTTCATGTGCCTGCCCACGTGGAACGAGCCCAACATGCTGGTCAGGTCGCCGGGATCGTAGATGTGCGTCTCTGCCGAGATGTAGTCCCCGACTTTGATGCGTTTGCAATGGGCACCGGCCTCGACCACCTCGCCCGCCACCTCATGCCCGAGAATCTGCGGCAGCGCCTTGACGCCGATACGCTCGGCGGACCACGGGTCCCATTTGTAGATATGCACGTCGGTGCCACAAATGCTGGTGGCTCGGACTTTGACCACTACCCAATCGGGCAAAGGCTCGGGGATGGGCTTGTCTTGCAGTTCCGCACCAAGCTCGGGTTTTGTCTTGACCACCGCTTTCATGGTCGCCATGAGAATCCTCCTGCGTATCGAATCCAATAACAGAACCCACCGGTTCCGCGGGCCGGGAGTGTAGAGGATTTGCCCAGACCGAGCAAGGCTATCCATGGGCGGTCGAAACACCCGATATCCCCACCACCGCGAGCCAGACAGAAGACGGACCGACGCGATGCGGCCAAGATCAGCGAACTGCTCTGGATCAACCGGGACCGCATCGCCGCGGGTCAACGTCTGCTGAATGTCAGCGAGGTCTATCAAGCGACCGAAGCGGAGCAACATGATCGGCAGTTGACACACCTGCGTCAACGCCTGGGACAGGCTCTGACCAGAACCAAGAACAGTATCAAGGGCATTCTCCGGCGACATAATCTCGAACAGGAGTGCCCCACCAAGGGAACCTTCACCAGAGCGGCCATCACCTGGCTCAAGACCGTCAGCTTGCCGAAAATGGACCGTATCGAGATGGACGTCCGCCTCGACGAATTAGACCTGCACACCAGGCAGATCAACGGGATCAACACACTGATCAAACAGCGTGCTCGCAGGAATCCGTCGGTAGCCCTGATCCGCAGCATGCCCAAACCGG
>JAGLWJ010000338.1 GCA_023133475.1 Phycisphaerae bacterium
AAGTTTGTCGACCAAGTCCTTTTCGATGGCGGCGATCGCCTCATCGGTGACGCGTCCCATGACATACCTGAACTGTTGGCTGGTGAACGCCTCAGCCGTGACCTTCCAGACCCGGCTCAGGATGGTCTGTTGATACCATGGGCCGATCTGGAGTTTGCTGCAAGGGTCGCAGGCGCGGTTCAGGGCCGCCAGGAGCATGTACTGTCCGACGGTTGCTTTGGCTTTCCGTTGACTCGTTGTGACTCGACGGCGGGTTTTAGTAGGGTAATACGGATAGCGAGCTGTTGGGTCCCAGCTTTCCGTTTTCGCAAGCTTCGGCGTAGCAGGAGGTTAGCTGGTTGCGACCAACCGCGAGCCTCGGCCACCACCAGCCCAGGAAGCCGGTTAGTTGTAAACTTCCGCTAGCGCAAGCCGTAGGGTGGGTGGAGCCCCCCGTAGGCGAGCGGAACCCACCACGCCGGTTGGTGGGTTCCACCTCGCTCCGCGAGGTTCCACCCACCCTACGTTCCACTGGACGAGTTTGGTGTTTGTCTGTATGATCCGGCCACGCCCGGGCAGCCACCAAGTGGTGCTTCCCGTGAATGCTTCGATAGGCCGACACGAGACCCCCATGTATCCAACAGACGATCAACGCCCCTGTAGGCCCGAGGTTTCCGCTGAGTCTTGCCCGCAGTGCCGGGCTACATTCCCCATCTCCGAGTTGGACTATGATTTGCCCCCACGGCTCATTGCCCAGGTGCCGGCTCAACAGCGGGCCGACTCGCGGTTGCTGGTGGTCGATCGTGGGAGTGGGGAGTTGCGTGATTGCCGCTTTAGCGATTTATTGGAGCTTTTGGAGCGGTCGGACCTTCTGGTTTTGAACAACACGCAGGTTTTGCCGGCCAAGTTCCGGCTTCAGCGGGCCACCGGCGGGCGGATTGACGGGCTGTTTCTGCACGAGCGGGGACCGGGGGCGTGGGAGGTGATGCTGCGCAACGCCGCACGGGTCAAGCCGGCAGAGCCGTTGAACTTCCTCGGGGGTCGGCAGAGTCGCCAGTGGACGGTGTACGCCGGTGAGAACCTCGGGCAGGGTCGATGGGTGGTGCGGGTGGAGCCGGCAGACGCCGTTGCGGAGATTCTGGCACAAGTCGGGCGATCCCCGCTACCACCTTACATCCACCGCCAGGCTGACAAGGACGACCACGACCACCTCGACACCGGGCGTTATCAGACCGTCTACGCCAAACAGCCCGGGGCGGTGGCTGCCCCCACTGCCGGATTGCACTTCACCAGCCAACTGCTCGGCGAACTAGGCCGGCGCGGGATAGGCAGTATCGAGCTCACCCTGCATGTGGGGATGGGCACCTTCGCCCCGGTTGTGGTGAATGATCTGGCAGATCACGAGATGCACGCCGAATGGTGCTCGCTCGAGCCATCCGCCGCCGAGCGGATCAATCGGTCTCGTGCATCCGGCGGCAGGGTGGTTGCGGTGGGCACTACCAGCGTGCGTGTGCTCGAGTCGTGCGTTGACACCCGCAGGCAACTTCACCCGCAAAATGCCTGGACGCGAAAGTTCTGCTATCCGCCCTATGAGTTTCGTGGGGTGGATGCCATGCTGACCAATTTCCATCTGCCGCGTAGCACACTGCTGGCATTGGTGATGGCTTTCGCCGGGGTGGAGCGGATTCGCCGGGCCTACCGCCATGCCGTAGACCACGAATACCGGTTCTTCAGCTATGGGGACGCGATGCTTATCGTTTAGTGTCGTTACTGTACTGGTCACCCGGTGGGTGGCATGGTCAAGGACCACCCTCGATAA
>JAGLWJ010000339.1 GCA_023133475.1 Phycisphaerae bacterium
CAGCCTATGTCTCCGTTTGTGAAACGGGATCACCTTATGGCAGCCTATCGTCGGAGACGCTTGGCCATGCCACCCGTCACAGCACCGGTTGGTGGGTTACACCTGCCTGCGGCAGGTTTCACCCACCCTACTATGGGCCGGTGAACCTGGGTGCCAACTGGGCGAAGTCCTCCAGATCGATGGTTCCGTCGATGACGAACTCGAAAGCCTCACCACATGGTCCGGTGGCTGGCCCTGCGTAGCACACCTGGAACTCGGCGAAGTCGAGCAAGTCCACGTCGCCGTCATTATCGTAATCGCCGTCTGCCGGGGCTGTCGCGTGAATCAGCAGGCTGATGGTCTTCTGGTCGCTACGGTAGAGAGCATCAGTCACCTTAAACCGCGGGTTGAACAGGCCCGACTCGGTCGGCGCACCGTTGAGCACGCCGTCACTACTGAGCGTCATACCGTCCGGCAGACTTCGCGGGGCACCCAGCAGCATCGACTCGGCATCGGTCAGCGTGCCGTCGTTGTTGTAGGCAGAGAGCGTGTAATGCTCCTCGTCCCCGCTGGAGATTCCCACGGTGGGTGTCAGGTGGGTATTCTCAGAGCCGTAATGGAACTCGATGTCCCCATTATCGACCAGGGTGACCGCCACATTCACCGAATAACCGCTGCCATAGATGCTGGCGTCCCAGCGGATGGTGACTTTGCCCGGCACGGACTCGTCGATGTAGATGTCCTTGTCGCCCACGTCGGTCCGCAGGTCGTCCCACAAGGGTGCGATCATCTTGTTGTCGATCAGAAGCGATGTGCTGTTGTTGTAGAAGCTGCCGGTGTGGGCGCCGAAGTCGATCCAGCCGTTGGCACAGACCCGGACCCGCGAATGGGGTTCCCCATAGAATGGGAACTCGAACGGCAAATTGTAAGCCCAGACAGCCTCGTCAGCGTGCCAATTCCGGGCAACACCACAGGCGGTGAAGTATGAATCGCCCATCCCCATTTCGGAATAATCCATCTGGGGGATCAGGCTCCAGCTCAAAGGCGGTTGCCCGCCCGACACCTGAAGCTGCACCGGACCGTAGGATACGTTCAAGTGCCCGTCGGGCAACGAGGTGGTGGTAATCACCGGCGAGGCAGCCTCCACATTGAGGCTGACGTTTCTGGTGGTGTCCCCGTTATGACTCGTAAGGTTAGTGAAATTGACCGTGTCGTGGTATTGCCCGTAGGTGAGCGACTCGGCTGCCGAGTTGAGCGATACCGTCACCTGAACGGTGCCGTGGGCCGGCAACGTGCCGCCGGCGTTGGTGATCGACACCCAGGCTTCGCTGTTGCTCACCTCGTAATTCATCGGGTCGTCGGTGGTATTCTCGAGGGTGTATATGATGCTGTCGGGCGTAAACGGGCCTCCGAGGTCACCACTGGCGTCCAACTCGTCGCCCGGAGTGACAGTCAAACCGGGAATGATCGCGGGCACGTGCATCACGATACAGTGGACCGCTCCGGCTGCATGGATGATCGACGAGCAGTCGATCTGGATAATGCTCTTGCCGGCAAATGCCGTCTCGAAGACCGACAGTGCGGTGGCGTCCTCGCTGGCGTAGCCGAACCAGGGAATGAACACCTGGTTGTTGAGCACCACCGCGTTGGTGTAGGTATAGTGCGTTCCACCGGAATTCCAGCCGGGAGTGCGGTGCACGGTGTAGCCTCTGGCTTCCAGGTCGTCCACAGCGTCCTCTGTAATCGTATATGGTTGGCCGGTGGAGCTGGAATACTCGCCGATGATGATCTCGTCGTCAGCCACCGGAAGCATCCACATGTCGATGTGCTGGGTCGAGTCGAAGGAGGTGGGGAAGCCCGGGTAGATGGTCAAATCCACGTTCTGATAATCGTGGTACAGATCGATGACGTCCTGTTCGGAGAGGCCTGGGTTCTCATCGAGGATGAGATCGGTCATGAATGCGTCACCGGTGGCGAACAGATGGAAGTTCCCACCCCCGTGGGTCAGCGGGATATCGTAGACGGTCTCGCCCCACAGTGAACCAAGGTAACCGGGAAACTGGTTGTCGGCTGGGCGCGGGCGGTTGTAGGTGTGGTCTACGATGGCCCGGGCTCCGTCCTCGAAAATGAAACGCGGGCCATAGTCGCGTATCCACACCGTGTCGGTTTCACGGACGATGAACTCGACCTGGGTCATGTCCGCCCCGGCGCCGTTGAGCGTGCTGGAGGCGGTGCCCTGCTCATAGGAGCTGTCCACCACGACATAGACGATGGCTTCGGGGTCACCGGTGGTGATCCCCACCGTCAAATCCGTCAGCACGTCCGTATAGCCTTCCCATGCGATGAGCAGCCCCTCACCCGGTTCGTACTCGGCTGAGCAATGGACTGTTCCGGTTGGCGGGGCGCGGAACTCGAAGTCTGCCCGAGTCGGCTTATCGAACGGGATCAGCCGTTCCTCGGCGGTCATGTACTTGGGAAGTGACTGAGGTTCTTGGTAAGCGGTTTCCACCGGTGTCTGAGACGGGGGGGCGGCGGTGACGGGTATCGCAAAGGTAGCAGCCCCCAGAACAACAACAACGATCCCAAGCGGACGCTTCATAACGCAAACTCCTCTTGCTGACATAACGGTGTATTATCTGCCTCTGCACGGTTTGAAGAGGCAGGCATCCTTCCCACAACGCGGCTCATCCGCCGCTGCACCTGTCTATTGTACCCGAATTTGCCCCATAAGAAAAATGATTTCAAGGCCTCGAAGTGCCGTAGTGTGACACAGAAAAAAATCCACCCAGGCTTGCAAGGGAGTTGGCTGATGGGGTGATAACCCGAACTTATAGGTGTAGGGCGGGTTCTACCCGCCGCACCATGCCGCAACGGCGGGTGAAACCCGCCCTACAACGATGATGCGCCGTTTTCCCCGTTTTTCACGCTTCCGTCTACACGCGCTCATCTACGCGCTCCCCTTCGGGTCGCCGCTAAACACTGTGGACTTGTCGCCGCTAAACATCCCCGCCCGCGTTACCACGATTTCTCAATTCTCAATTCATCACGTTCCCCATCCCCCATTTTCCATTTTCCATTTTCCCCGTGGTGATTTAGATGCGATTGCCCTGCCTTTGCCTCGGCCCCCCCGCAGTGGGGTCTACGGCGATGGCAAGGGATCGTATAATGCCCGGTTGATTTCTTCGTCGGCCAAGCGGTAGATCAAAATGGAATAGCCTACCTGATCGTCCGGCCCACGCTGTCGCAAATAGGCACAGAGACGCCCGAAACGCAGCTTCTGGAACGATTTGAAACGCCCCTTGAACCCCTTGCTCTTGAGCAGTGCGCCGCGGGCCTGCTTGTTGTTGGGCGTCTGTTCAAACTGCCGCATCTCGGGCAAGAGGCGGCGGTATTGCCTTTCCATCGACTCGGTCCAGCGGCTGCTCTTGAGCATATATATCTGCTGCAGGCGTGTGGCACTGATACAGTATATCCCAGCCTTTAAGGTGTAATCACCAGTGCCCGATTTGCTCAGACCCGCCGGTAATGGATAGGCTTTGATGCCATAGTGTTTCCGGTCACCCGTGCCATGATATGCCAGGTAAACCCGCTGGTCGCCACGGTTCCCGTCAAGCCAACGCTTGAGACCCGGCAAATCCTGACCCCAGTCCAGCGAGCTTTGCACCAGATGGCGGTATCCGTTCGACGGGCCGCCGGCAATGCTGTTGAAGTAAGCCAGATAGTGAGGCCAACTCTTCAACGACGTGACCACCAGCAGAACCAGCAACCCCGGAACGACGGCCCGCAACCATTTGGGGGTGACCTTGAACCACCCCGTAGCCGCCCCACACAACACAAACATCGGCGCGAATGTCGGCAGGATATGCCGGTGCCCGATGTTCAGGTTCGAGCGCATGGCGAAGGCCCAATAGACTGCAATCAAAACCCACAACGGAGCGGTGCGATACAACCCGGTAAGAACGCCTCTTCCCCAAGCCCGTCTGCTCGCAAAGGCGACGACCGCCAACACCAGCACCCCCATGATAGGCAGCGGAACCTTGTAGAGAAAACAATACAAGAAGTAGTGCCACCAGCCGGTCATGCTTCGTTCGCCGTCCAGAAAGGCGTCGCGCCCGCGGGCGCTTTGTATGGTGTAGAGAAACCCGTACAGATAGGCTTCGGGTAGCAGATGTCGCCGGCGTGCCCAGTCGATGGCTGCCGCCGTGGTGGGGATGCCCCGACCTTGATACTCCCACATGGTTTCGCCCTCCGGCAGGGGCGACGGCCCGACAAAGCGGTCCCGGCCTGGTTCGGCATCGACCATGGCTTCGTAGCGGAAGTCGAAGGTTGCCCACAGAGCCAGCCACACCAGCAACACGAAAACCACCAGCACCACGCCAAATACCAAAGCCATCTTCCACCGCTGAATCACTCGACGCTCTCGACCAAGCCTGATGGGCAACGGCTTGCCCGACAGCAAGCGGATAAGCATCAACACCATCCCCATGGGGACGATCAAGACGGCTGACATCTTGGACAGAAACAGCCCCGCCAACGCCGCCGCCCCCGCCAGAACAGACACCGGGCTGACGCGGTGCAGCATCCACCATATGCTGCCGGTGGACAGCAGGAAGCATAATGACACTACCATATCGGTAGTCACCAGGCGACTATGCGCCAATACGGTGGGGCTGAAGGCGTACAGGATCAGCGAAATGAATCCCCCAGCCGTGCCGAACAAATGCCTGGACCATCCGAACACCACTCCGCCCAGTGCAACACTGAGCAGCACTATCATCATCCGGGCCTGGCGAAGCATGGCATCGGGATCATTGCCCACCCGGTAGAAGAACTGCTTTCCGATTGCGAAGGCGTGGGATTGATACCATGCTTTTTGATCGAGAGTGGGGAATTCGAGCCCATCATCCAGCAACGGCAGGGCCGCCCACGCCTGAGCCAACGGTGGGTGTTCCGGCACCAGCCGCTTGTCATCCAGAAGCCACCAGGCATACCCTTTAGTCAGGTGGGCAACTTCGTCATACGTGGTGCACTTGCCGCGGATGCTGGTATAGGACAACACAAAATGAATAGCCAGCAATCCGGCAACCCCAAAGGCAGGGAGAAGACGCCGGAGGCTGAGCATGGACACTTGCGAGTGGGGTTCTCGGCGAATTTTCTCGGAAGCGGGTTTTGGTTTTTTGCGGTTCTTCCTGGCTGTCACAATCGAGTTCTCTCGTGCTTTTCCTGTAGGGCGGGTTTTACCCGCCTTCCTGGCTGCACCGGCACGGGAACGCCTCTGCGAACCAGGGAGTATACATTCAGTAAACCCGTGGTGTAAAGGGAAGAGGCAAGAGGCAAGAGGCAACGAGGCAACGAGGCATGGGTGCCCCACCGCTTTAGCGGTGGGGGACGCGAATACCTGATGCAATTCGCGTCCCCCACGGCTAAAGCCATGGGCCACCCAACCATCAGTTCATGGGCGATAGAGCGCCAGGCTGGAAGCCTGCGCTACAAGTTTGGATGACATTGCGTTGTAGTATCCCGCACCAGGGTTTCGAGTTGGTTGCCGGCGTCTGTCAGGTTGCCCGTTTCGAGGGTGACGCATCGGGCATTGCGGACTATTTCGCCAAGGGTAAAGACCAGATGCTCGCCCAGCACCTCGCGGTTAAACGCATTTGCCGCCAGCGAGAACGCCGCCTGGCTGCGAGAAACGGGATAACAGGTGCTCCGCCCAGCACCGGTGTAGCGGGGGAACACGATTAGCCGGATAGGGAATGATCCCGTTTCGACGTTGACGTCGTGTGGGCTGACGTATCCCACCTTGCCTTTGATGGACTTGACATAAGGTCGCCGGCGCCACAGCGGCAGGCCCAGCCGCCTGACCACCTCGAACGAACCGGCTTTGATGCACAACGCCTTGGGGAACGGGTGCAGGTGCAATGTGTCGGAGTCGATCAAGGCGAACTCGTCGGACAGATACCCCCACCCCCGTGCCGCCAGAGCGGCGGTAAGCGTGGACTTCCCACAGCCGGACTCCCCCACCAGCATAATGCCCTGCCCGGCACAGGCCAATGTCGCAGCGTGTAGTTGGAGGTACTCCGAGTGGGTTGCGATCACCTGATAGTTGATCCCCCACTCGAGATAGGGCAGCACTTCCTCGGCACGGAGGCCGCTGAACAGTTCGTTTCCGTCACCAACGATCGCGTAGCGTCGAGCACCCCACAGCGTGCGGCGGCATGCTTTGACTTCCATTTGAATGGCCCGGCGGCTGGTAGGCCCGGACCGTCGCCGGCAACGGTAGAGGATGGCGAAATCCTCGGCGGCTTCGGGCATGTCGCTGTGCAACTCGATCTCGACCGGGCCTATGCTGACGTGAAAGTGGTCTGCCGCGTTTCGGCGTCTTGCGACGGCTGCTTCCGCTGTTGCAAGGGAGAGGTCTGCCGCTGGATTGTCGGCACAAATGGTGGTCATCGCTCCTCCGCAGGGGTAACCAGACCAGCCTGAGCAAAAGCTGCCAGCGACTGCTCCACATCTTCCAACGCCGTATCGAACGGCACCTCATACGCTTTTGTCAATCGCCGGGCCAATTGCCGCGTCGTGGACCGCCCATCACAGGCCTGCCAGACCCAAAGGGCGGTCTGGTTCATCCGATGAGTGTGGCGGCTTTGCGGATCGTAGAGCACTGCCTCGCCGTCTATGATCTGATGGGCGATCCGGTTGCGCCTACGGGGTAGGGCCACCTCCATTTGCCTGGTCCAATGAGATTCGGGTTGAAGTTTCACCGGTTTCTCCCACACATCCGATTCCGAAAATTCCAAGGTCCAAAGTCCAAAGTCCAAAGTCGGGTGGCCCATCGCTTTAGCCGTGGGCCACCCGCCCAATTTTCCATTTTCCATTTTCCAT
>JAGLWJ010000034.1 GCA_023133475.1 Phycisphaerae bacterium
CGCCCAATCAGTACCGCGACCGTAAGGGAGCGGCCATCCGTCCCCCACCCCGTTCGCCGGTCCTCCGGACCGGCGAAACGGGATGGGGCACCCACACCAGTGTAGGGCGGGTTTCACCCGTCGCGCCACTCTTGCACGGGGGGAGGACTTGCCAGAACGCCGGTTTTTTCTACAATCCAGCTTGTCTTGAGGTCACGATGGCTAAGGCGATCCCAGCAGGCTAGGAAACCGAAATGAAGATTCTTGTGCCAGTGAAACCGGTGGCGGACCCCAATACCAAGGCCAACTCCTGGTTGGCGGCTCAACAGAAAGGGGCGGATGGGGTCACCATGGTGATTAACGACTTTGACCTGATCGCTTTGGAAGAGGCGCTCCGCATCCGCGACAAAATCCAGAGCGAGGTGGTATTGGTCTCGATCTGCGAGCCGGGGATGATTACCCAGGTGCGCTCCGCAGTGGCTATGGGGGCCAATCGCAGCATTGTTATCGAGTCGGAGGGGGAAAAGTCATGGTTCCAGATTGCGGCGGCTCTGCGGAAGATCGTCGAGCAGGAGCAGCCCGATATTGTGCTGATGGGTAAACAGGCTACCGATGACGATGCCTCGCAAGTAGGACCCATCCTCGCGGAGCTGTTGGATTGGCCTCAGGCAACCTATGCTTCCCAGATTACCATTGCCGAGGATCAGTCCAAAGCCACCGTCGCCCGGGAGGTGGATGATGGGATCGAGGTGTTGGAGGTGGGCCTGCCGGCAATCATCACCACCGACCTGCGCCTTAACGAACCGCGATATGCCACCCTGCCTAACCTTATCAAAGCGAAGAAGGCCCCCATCGACCAGCGCAAGTGGAGTGATTTGGGGATCGACGCCGGGTCGCTGACCCAGGTGGAAGGATATGAACTCGCCCCGGGGCGTGGTGGGGCGGTTGTCATGGTCGAGGACGCTCGGGCATTATTTGATATGCTCCGAGAGCAGAAGGTTCTTGGATAGCTACGCAGAAGGTTCTTGGATAGCTACATAGGAAGGTCGGAACATTGAACACATTAGTCCTGGCGGAAATGCAGTCCGGGCGGCTTCGCGGCACGACTTTGTCTGCGGTGCGATTTGCCCAGGAGATTGCCGAGCAGACAGGCGGCCAATGGTCGGCGGTGGTGATTGGAGGACAGGGCGTTGCCGACGTCGCCGAGCGTCTGGGTTCTTTCGGCCCGGCCAAGGTATACACCGTGGTTGGGGATGCCTTCGAGCATTGCCTGGCCGGCCCGTACTCCGTCGTGTTGGCGAAGCTCGTGGAGGAACACGGGTTTGAGGTGATTGCCACCGCGTCAACGACCACCGGCCGTGACGTGATGCCGCGCCTGGCAGCGCGTCTGGGGGCGGGCATGGTCACCGGGGTATGTGCCTGGGAATCGCGGGACGGGTCGATTTTGTACAAGCGTAAGGTGTTTTCCGGTGGTGTGGTGGCTTCGGTCACGGTGTCCTCGCCGATCCACGTTCTGACCATCGATGCCACCGAGTTTAGCGATCCGATGACAGGTGAGCAGGCGGACGTCGTCGCGTTCGAGCCTGGGGGTCTTGGGGCTGCTTATCGGGCCCGCTTTGCGGAGTTACAGTCTCACGATAGTGCCCGCCCGGACCTCACCGAGGCTGACACCGTGATTGGCTTTGGCCGGGGCGTCAAGGACCCCGCCAACATCTCCAATGTCGAGAAGCTCGCCGATATTCTCGGGGCGGCATTGGGCGGGACCCGGGCGGTGGTGGACTCTGGTTGGATGCCCAACGACCTGCAAGTGGGCCAGACCGGAAAGCAGATTGCCCCCAAGCTGTATTTTGCTCTTGGCCTGTCCGGTTCCATCCAGCACATCGCCGGTATCCGCGGTGCCAAGAAGATCGTAGCCATCAACAAAGACCCCGAAGCCGCCATCTTCGAGGTAGCCGACATTGGCCTGGTGGCGGACATGCAGGTTGCGGTTCCGGAAATCGTCGAGCTATTGGGCGAGTAATTGCTATTCTGATCAGTGCCGCGACCGTAAGGGAGCAGCCGTTCAAGTAGGGCAGGTTGAAAACCTGCCGCAACAGCGGTGGGGCGCAACAGGGGTGGCCCATCGCTTTAGCGGTGGGGGACGCGAATGCCTGACACGATTCGTGTCCCCCACGGCTAAAGCCATGGGCCACCCAATCATCAGCCGCAATAGGTTACCCGGCTGTATCAGGACGTAGGGTGGGTGGAACCTCGCGGAGCGAGGTGGAACCCACCAGCCAGTCCCGAGTCAATGCGGTGGGTTTCGCTCCGCGAAGCTCCACCCACCCTACAGCGGCTTGACTATCCTCGGCAGGCTACCTATCATGTTTTACACAATGTGGGTAGGAGATGGTGTTGGGCTTATAATGGGTTTTTGCTATCATTCTTCTTTAATCGACTAACATAGGCTCCATAAATCCCACTTCATATAGATCGGGATTGTTAGCAGTCGCCGTTTCTCTCAAGGAGCACGCTTCGAAATTCAGATGACCCGCAGCCAAGTGTGATTCGCCTGGTTTACCGGGCTTGCCGCAAGATGGGAGACTTTCCCAGTCCAGCCCAGGCAAGTCACCGGTCGGATAGGTATCACGGAGCTTCGACAGCGCACAGCCTGCCGGATGGCGGTGTGACGTGAGTTGTTGCGCGGTGCAGTGACCGGAGCGGGAAGTGCCGTACTGAATAATGCCACCCTCTGGGGGGCGGGAGAGCGGAAAGATGACCCTGAGTATCCCAAATTATAGGATTCTGGCGAAAGTGGGAGCCGGTGCGGGTAGTGTCCTCTATCGGGTGGAGTGCATGCGCACCGGGGCATTCTACGCGATCAAGCACGTCAAGATTCGCAAGCCCGAGGATCAGGGATACCTCACCCAACTCAAGGACGAATACAACACCGGGTCGGCTTTGGATCATCCGGTGCTGCGGAAGGTGTTCGAGTTGCGTTATATCCGGCGTCGGCTACGGATCCACGGGGCGTTGCTGTTTATGGAGCATATCAACGGGGTTGCGTTCAGGAGCCCCGATTTCTCGAAGCCCTTACCGGAACTGCTTTCGTTGTTTGCACGTGCGGCGGAGGGGCTTTACGCCATGCACAAATCGGGTTTCGTGCACGCGGACCTCAAACCCAACAACATGCTGTTGGCCGACGACGGCGAGGTGAAGCTGATCGACTTTGGGCAGAGTTGCCGTATGCACACCGCCAAGAAGCGGACCCAGGGCACGGTTGACTATATGGCTCCGGAGCAGGTGGCGTGTGAGGTTCTCGACCCGCAGACCGACGTTTTCGGGCTGGGGGCTACGCTGCACTGGATGGTCACCGGTAAGCCGATCGTGACCGACATGAACAAGAACGTCAGCATTTACGCACAAGGCAACCTCGGCAAACGGGTCGAGCAACTGCATCAGCCGACCATGGAGGGTTTGGCGGTGTGTCTCATTCGGCTGATCCAGGACGCATGCAATCACGATCCGAAGAAGCGCCCGGCGGACATGCGCGAGATGCGTGAGCGGTTGCTGACCACTCGCGCAATTCTGCTCAGCCGTGACGGCAAGAAGGCTTCGCCGAGGACGGCATGAGAAACCCGGGTCAGCCCGGACAATTCATCACGGAGCACGCAGGGATAGCAGAGGGGTTGTAGGGCGGGTTCCACCCGCCTTCCTGGCATGGGGGCGGTTTCTTGACGTGGGATGGCGGGTAGAACCCGCCCTACTGCGTAGTCAGCCGTCTTGGGTTTGCTTTGGGGTGCACTCTCCATTCTCCGGCTATTGGTTTTTTTTTGTTTGTGGGGAGGATAATGCGGTTTCTCTTGGCTTGATTCTATCGAGTGTAGTATACTTGAGGGTGGAGACAATGGTGCTTCCACGTCACATTATGGTTCGGGCGTGACTATACTCTGTGGTGCGGCTGATTTTTGCTGTCCCTCCCGCTCCAAACCCCCAAAGAGGGCGACGGATCGCCTGGCTCACTGCGGATTCCATCGCCCCCCTCCGGGGGCTTGGGTTGCACGAAACGCCAACCCAGGGTTCGCTTTGCTTCACCCCAGGCTTATTCCGATGTCCCCTCTGGGGGCTGAGAATGCGTCATCGTGTTCATGAACACGTGTCCTCAGGTTCACAGCGCTGGATGTCATGGCACCTGTCAGCCTTATGCCACAAAAAGTGGTCACACCCTTATGGTTCGGTTGGCTATGAATTTCAGAGGAGGATATGAAATGTGGTCACGAAGAATAATGGCGGTGTTGGCTTTGGTGGCGGGTTTTGCCCTGGTCGCCGGCGCGGCGTCGGTACGGGCGGGCGACGTAGATGGCGACGGGGTCGACGATGCATTGGACGTCTGCAACAACACGCCCGCAGGCACGGCGGTTGACGCCGAGGGACGCCCATTGGGCGACATCGACCAGGACTGCGACACCGACCTGGACGACTACGCCCTGTTCCAGCAGGGGTTCACGGGGTCTTTGGCGGCTCCAGATTGCAACGAGAATGGAGTCCCCGACGATCTGGATATTGCCATGGGGACCAGCGAGGACTGCCAGTCTAACGGTGTTCCTGACGAGTGCGACATCGCCGCCGGCACCAGCGCTGATCTGAACACGAATGGCATTCCCGACGAATGCGAAGATCTGCCAGAGGGCATGGTGCTCATCCCCGGCGGCGAGTTTGAGATGGGCAACCACCATTATGGCGCGGGCGATCTTGATGAACTACCTGTCCACGCGGTTCGGGTCGATCTGTTCTATATGGGTGTCTACGAGGTGACCAACCAGCAGTACTGCGATTACCTCAACTCTGCTTACGCACAGGGCTTGATCGAAGTGATCAGCGATGTGGTGTACAAAGCTGGCGGGAGTGAGCTGTATTGCGAGACGTATTCCGCTGATCCGCATAGCCGGATTCACTTCAGCGGCGGGACGTTTACCATCACCACGGGTAAGGAAGACCATCCCATGGTCATGGTGAGTTGGTACGGCGCGGTGGCCTACTGTAACTGGCGCAGCGACATACACGGCCGGGAGGCTTGCTACGACCTGTCCACGTGGGCGTGTGATTTCTCCAAGAACGGCTACCGTCTGCCGACGGAGGCGGAATGGGAATACGCCGCTCGTGGCGGTCAGCATTCCCCGTACTACATGTTCCTGTGGGGCAATGACATCGACGGCTCGAACGCCAACTATTGGGTGTCCGGCGATCCGTATGAAACCGAATATGTACGGACCACGCCGGTGGGATACTACGATGGCGGTCAGACGCCGTCGGGGTCGGACATGGTCAATGGTTATGGCCTGTACGATATGACCGGCAATGTCTGGGAATGGTGCAACGACTGGTACGATTCGGAGTACTACAGTTCCAGCCCTTACGACAATCCGCAAGGGCCTGGCAGTGGCAATTTCCGCGTTCGTCGTGGCGCCTCGTGGTACGACTACATCGCTTACCTCCGCTGTGCGAATCGCAACAAGAACCCGCCCTCCGCCCGCTACTGCAACGACGGGTTTCGTGTTGCGGCGGGGACTTAACTCTTTGCACTTTATTCCTTTTACCCTTTTCATCTAAACGCGGCCCGGAGGGCCGCGCCGCGCGCAAAAATGGCAAAAGATGAGTTACTGGTCATAGACAGAATGTATGAGTTGGTGAAGTGGTTCCTCGGTTGCTTGGAGAAGTTCCTGCGTTCGCATCGGTACGGACTCGGTCAACGGATCGAAACCCGCCTCTACGTCATCTTTGAGGGTCTGATCCGGGCGAAGTGCACCGCGGTGGGATATCCGCCGCTTGCGCTAGGCCCGGCATTTATGCCGGGTATTGGAGTGGTTGTCTTTGACCCCCCAGGCGTAGGGTGGGTGGAACCTCGCGGAGCGAGGTGGAACCCACCAACCGGCGCGGTGGGTTTCGCCCGCCTGCGGCGGGCTCCACCCACCCTACGGGGGATTTTTCGTTCGGCCTTTTCACCCGGCATAAATGCCGGGCCTAGCGCGACCCGTCGAAACGCAAAACAGTTTGATCGAAAATGGCACCAACACATTGGGTGGGAGATTGATTCCCATCAAGCCCGTGCCCCACTTTGCTGCGTAGTTATTTTTGCGTCGGCCCTAAGCACCGACGCAAAAATAACTTCTCATTTTCGGCAAGAGCCGGCGGGTAGAACTGTAGGTCGCGTTCAAAATGCCCATCCGTCAGCCGTCTTGGGTTTGCTTTGGAGGGGGAATAATGCGGTTTCTCTTGGCTTGATTCTATCGAGTGTAGTATACTTAAAGGTGGAGACAATGATGCTTCCACGTCATGTTATGGTTCGGGTGTGACCATGCTCTGTGGTGCGGCTGATTTTTTCGGCCTACACTTCAGTTGGGTAGATGCCATGCAACGCCGTGAACACAATGTTTGCGTTCTTGTTCATATTCTTAGCCTCCGGAGGAGACGACGAAATATAGCCCAGGGTGAGCGCAGCAAGCCCTGGGTAAGCTGTCCCTCCCGCCCCAAGCCCCTCAAAGAGGGCGACGGATCGCCTGGCTCACTGCGGATTCCATCGCCCTCCTCTGGGGGCTGAGAATGCGTCATCGTGTTCATGAACACGTGTTCTCAGGTTCACAGCGTTGGATGTCATGGCATCTGTCAGCCTTATGCCGCAAAAAATGGTCACACCCTTATGGTTCGGTTGGCTATGGATTTCAGAGGAGGATATGAAATGTGGTCACGAAAAATAATGGCGGTGTTGGCTTTGGTGGCGGGTTTTGCCCTGGTCGCAGGCGCGGCGTCGGTGCGGGCGGGCGACGTAGATGGCGACGGGGTCGACGATGCATTGGACGTCTGCAACAACACGCCCGCGGGCACGGCGGTTGACGCCGAGGGACGCCCATTGGGCGACGTCGACCAGGACTGCGACACCGACCTGGACGACTACGCCCTGTTCCAGCAGGGGTTCACGGGACCTCTGGCGGCTCCAGATTGCAACGAGAATGGAGTCCCCGACGATCTGGATATTGCCCTGGGGACCAGCGAGGACTGCCAGCCCAACAACATCCCCGACGAGTGCGACATCGCCGCCGGCACCAGTAACGACTGCAACAACAACGGCGTCCCGGATGAATGCGAGTTGCAAGACAACGACTGCAACGCCAACGGTGTCCCGGACGAATGCGACTTGCCCGGCGGGCACAATTGTTGCGAGTGGGGCAACGGCGTCGGATGCAGTAACCCGGCGATTCAGGACTGCGTCTGCGACATCGACCCTTACTGCTGCGAGGTGGAATGGGACCGGACTTGTGTTCTCGAAGTGACGATCGAGGGTTGCTGGAACTGCCGCGACGGCAACGACTGCAATACCAATGCCGTGCCGGACGAGTGCGACATCGCCGCAGGCACCAGCGCTGATCTGAACGCGAATGGCATTCCCGACGAATGCGAAGGTCTGCTGGAGGGCATGGTGCTCATCCCTGGCGGCGAGTTTGAGATGGGTAACCATTATGGCGTGGGCGATCCTGATGAACTGCCGGTCCACGCGGTTCGGGTCGATCCGTTCTATATGGACGTCTACGAGGTGACCAACCAGCAGTACTGCGATTACCTCAACTCCGCCTATGCACAAGGCTCGATCCAAGTGACCGGCGGCGTCGTGCACAAAATCCATGATGAGAGTAAGCCGTATTGCGACACGTATGAAGCCAGCAGCTATAGCCGGATTCACTTCAGCGGGGGGACGTTCACCATCACCACGGGTAAGGAAGACCATCCGATGGTGGAGGTAAGCTGGTACGGCGCGGCGGCCTACTGTAACTGGCGCAGTGACATGCACGGCCGGGAGGCTTGCTACGACCTGTCCACGTGGGCGTGTGATTTCTCCAAGAACGGCTACCGTCTGCCGACGGAGGCGGAATGGGAGTACGCCGCCCGTGGCGGCCACCATTCCCCGCACTACAAGTATCCTTGGGGCAATGATATCGACGGCTCGAAGGCCAATTACTGGCCGTCCGGTGATCCGTATGAGACCGGCGGTTATCCGTGGACCACGCCGGTGGGATACTACGATGGCGGTCAGACGCCGTCGGGGTCGGACATGGTCAACGGCTATGGCCTGTACGACATGGCCGGCAATGTCTACGAATGGTGCAACGACTGGTACGATTCGGCGTACTACAGCATCAGCCCTTACGACAGTCCGCAAGGGCCGGCTAGTGGCACTTACCGCGTTCTTCGTGGCGGCTCGTGGTACTTCAACGCGTACGGCCTCCGCTGTGCGAATCGCTACTGGAACATGCCCGACTACCCCAACAACCCCAATGGGTTTCGTGTTGCGGCGGCGTCCAATCCGGTGCCGAGGATATTGGCTATTCCGGGCACGACGGTTTGCGAGGGCACGACGGTGATGCTGGATGCCGGGGCAGACTTCAGCAGCTACCTGTGGGCACTTGGTGGGCAGACCACGCAGACCATTACCGTAACCGCCACCGGCACCTACAGTGTGACGGTGACAAACGCCCAGGGTTGCACCGGTAGTGACAGCATCGATATCACGGTGAACCCCAACCCGACGCCAGGCATATCGGCGACGCCGGACGCCACTGTGTGCGAGGGCACGATCGTGACGCTGGATGCCGGAGCCGGGTACTCGAGCTACTCGTGGTCCACAGGTGCCACTACTCAGACTATCAATGTGACCACAAGCGCGATCTATAGTGTCATCGTGGAGAATGCCGACGGCTGCACCGGTAGCGATAGCATTAACGTTACGGTGAACCCCAACCCGACGCCTACGATCACCGCATCGCCGGGCGTCACCGTTTGTGACGGCACGACTGTGACGCTGGATGCCGGAGCCGGGCACTCCAACTACTTGTGGTCAACCGGGGAAACGACCCGGACCATCGAGGTCACCACCACTGGGACATACAGCGTGACGGTGACCGATGCCGGCGGCTGCGAGGGCAACGACAGCATCGACATCAGCGTGAACCCCAATCCGGACGCCTCAATCACTGCCGCTGCCTCGGTTTACGAGGGCTCGATCGGCAATACCGCTTCGGTATCCAACGCCGGGCCGGGGGCATCCTACGACTGGAGCATAACCACGAACGGAACAATCACCGCTGGTTTGGGGACCCAGCAAATCACCTACACCGCCGGCAACGGCCCATTGATCCCCATCGAGGTGGTCGTAACCACATGGGACGGTTGCGTGAGCACCGATACTTTTGTGGTCACGGTGGATCCCAGCCCGCCTGTTACGATCACTGCCGACGATGAGGTTTGTGAAGGGTCCACGGGGAACTCCGCTTCGGTGCCCAACCAGGGTCCTGGCGCCAGCTATGTGTGGACGGTCTCCGGCGGAACGATTACGGTAGGACAGGGGACCCCGGTGATCACCTATACTGCCGGGGCAGGGCCTATGGTGGTCATCGACGTGGAGATCACCACCGGCGGTGGCGTTACGCTGTTGGGCAATAAGTTGGTTACGGTGAACCCGAACCCCGCGCCGACAATCACCGCTGCACCGGGCAATGTGGTCTGCGACGGCATGACGGTAACCCTGGATGCTGGGGCGGGCTTTAGCTCATACCTCTGGCAACCGGGTGGGCAGACGACCCGGACCATCAACGTGACCACCGGCGCGACCTACAGCGTGACCGTCATCGATGCCAACGGCTGCGAGGGCGGCGACAGTATTGACATCACGGTCAACCCCAACCCAACCCCTGCGATCACCGCATCGCCGGGCGTCACCGTTTGCGACGGCACGATCGTGACACTCGATGTCGGGGCCTATGCCGACTACCTGTGGTCCACCGGTGAGACGACCCAGACCATCGATGTCATCACTACTGGGACATACAGCGTGACGGTGACCAATGCCGGCGGCTGCACCGGGAATGACAGCATCGACATCAGCGTGAACCCCAACCTGATCCCGACGATCACCGCTACTCCTGGGGCGGAAGTCTGCGACGGCACGACGGTGACGCTCGATGCAGGCCCGTTCAGCACCTATCTGTGGGCACCGGGTGGGCAGACCACGCGGACCATTAGCGTGACCACCGCCGGCACGTACAGTGTGACGGTGACCGACGCAACCGGGTGCGATGGCAGCGATAGCATCGACATTACGGTGAATGCCAATCCGGTGCCGTCGATCAGTGCCAATCCTGGAACAGAGGTTTGCGACGGTGAGACGGTGACCCTCGATGCGGGGGCGGGATTCAGCTCCTGCCTCTGGTCGCCGGGCGGTCAGACCACCCAGACGATCGATGTGACGGCCGGCGGCACCTACAGCGTGACGGTGGCCAACGCCAGCGGCTGCGAGGGCAGCGATGACATCAATATCACCGTGAACGCCAACCCGGCACCGGACATCCTGGCTATTCCAGGGCCGGTGGTTTGCGAGGGCATGACGGTGACGCTGGATGCCGGATCGGGCTTCAGCAGCTACCTGTGGGCACCGGGTGGGCAGACCACCCGGACAATCGATGTGACGGCCACCGGCACCTATAGCGTGACGGTAACCAATGCCAGCGGCTGCTCCGGCAGTGACAGCATCGACATCGCGGCCAACCCCAACCTGACGCCGACGATCACCGCCGCACCCGGTGAGGTGGTTTGCGACGGTGAGAGGGTGACTCTCGATGCGGGGGTGGGCTTTAGCACCTACCTCTGGTCGCCCGGCGGCCAGACCACCCAGACGATCCAGGTGACCACTGGAGGCACCTACAGCGTGACGGTGACGGATTATGGGTGCGGCTGTGATGGGTCCGACAGCATCACCATTACGGTGACCCCCACGCCCGCGGCGGGCATCACCGCAGCCCCGTCGGTGTGCCCGGGGTCTGCCGGCAACAACGCTTCGGTTGCCAACGCCGGCCCAGGAGCCGGCTACGCCTGGAGCATCACCGGCGGCACGATCACCGATGGTGATGACGGCACCAGCCCGTCAATCATCTACACCGCCGACATGGGAGCATCTCTGACGATCGAGGTCACGGTTACCAATTCGCACGGATGCCCAGCCGACGGAGACGTGGTGGTCCCGATCCGCCCAGCCGTCGAGATCACCGCCACTCCCGGCACGGAAGTCTGTGACGGCGAAACGGTGACGCTCGATGCCGGAGCCTATTCGAGCTACTTATGGTCGACGGGTGAAACCACCCAGACCATCGACGTGACCGTCAGCGGCAACTACAGCGTGACGGCGACAGATGCCATCGGCTGCCAGGGCACCGACGACATCGACATCACCGTACATGTGAACCCGACGCCGACGATCACCGCCACTCCCAGCACGGATGTCTGTGACGGGGAGACGGTGATGCTTGATGTCTGGGGCTATGCCGGCTACTTGTGGTCAACCGGTGCGACGACCCCGATCATCGAAGTGACCGTCAGCGGCAACTACAGCGTGACGGTTACCGATGCCAACGGCTGCCAGGGCACCGATGACATCGACATCACCGTGCACGACAATCCGGATTGCACGATCACCGCCCCATTCTCGGCGCTTGCGGGATCGTCGGGCAACGCGGCTTCGGTGCCGGTCGATCTCGATCCGGCGGCTGTTTACCGCTGGAGTATCGCCCCAGGTGACGGAACCATCGACACCGGCTATGGCACCGACGCGATCACCTTTACGGTGGCGGCACCTATAGGCGATTTTGTGGACATAACTGTGGAGATCATCGATAGCGACGGCTGCACGTGTACAGACACGGTCAGCATTCCGGTGATCTAGGATTCGGCCAATCGGGCGGTCGGTCGATATAGGCCGGCCGCCCGCATATTTCAGCGCAATCGTCATGCCGCCTTTGGCGGCACCTGGAAACCATGAAAATGGGGGGTAGCCGTAGGGTAGGTGGAACCCACCAACCGGCGCGGTGGGTTTCGCCCGCCTACGGCGGGCTCCACCCACCCTACGAGGGATTCTTCGTTAAGCCTTTTCACCCGGCATAAATGCC
>JAGLWJ010000340.1 GCA_023133475.1 Phycisphaerae bacterium
TCCATTTTCTCCATTCTCCATTCTCAATTCCTCCCCGGCTGGGCCACCGCCTGCCAGAACACGGGGTTGTTGCGGCCAAATGCGGTGATGCGTCGCCCGTTGAGGAACATGGTCGGGGCACCATCGACACCCAGCTCGCGGGCCAAAGCTATGTCGTCCCGCACCACCCGCCGGACGGTGTCGCCTTCAAGATCGAGAACGAACTGCTCGACATTCAGCCCGATCTGCTGAGCCAGCTTACGATACGTCTCAGGCCCCAGTCTCTTTCGATTTGCATACAGCATCTCGTGCATTTTCCGGTAGGCGTCTGCACCGTCTTGGAGCCTGGCGGCTTCGGCTGCGTAGGCTGCCGTGCAGGCGTTTGGGTGAGCCAGGCCCGCAGCAGCAGGGTTACATTCATTGCACAGCGGGTAATGGCGGACCTCTACATCCAGTTGCCCGTCAAACATCGGCAGCACGTGCTTGCCCAACCACGCCGCGTTACAAGAGCACGGCGAACACTCGAAATCGGTGAACACTACCAGATGCAACTGCCCCGCGGCGGGGTGCTCACACGAACGAAGAGGGATTGGCTGACGCGACTGGGCGTTGTGCTCGCGCAGAAGAAACGCGGGGTCCGCACGCAAAGACATCACCACCCGCTTGTAAGGCACCAGAGCCCGCAAACGGCGCCCCATCGCCAGTTGCTCGTGGCGGTAGAACCACAACCCGCCAATGAAGATCAGCGCAAAGACCACGGCACAAACCGCTTGGCGTGAGGCTGGGATCATCCCGGCCGTCGTCTCTCCCCAGGCTGATGGCAACTCCGCGGTGGAAGCTGTAGCCGAATGTGCCGCACCGCACCGGCGATACAATCGCCGCATTGACAGAACCATGAGCAAGTTAACGCCATGAACCAGTACGCACCACGTGCAGACCGGAGCCCACCCCGCAACCATGACGACGAGGTAGAACACCGACACCACCGTTCCAAGCCCTCCGACAACCAGCGGAATCCTCCTCCACCACCCTCCACGGACCCGCGGGCGCCCCACGAACACAAACCAGGTGGCCATAAAGACAAAGTAGGCCAACCCTAAAAACGCCACCGGGACCACCGTTTTGTGCATGTGGACGGAGAAGTCCGTCGAAGGGACAGGCAATGGGATGGTGACGTTTGACCAGGGTGTCTTTTCCGCGATGCCGCAATTCAAACCGAACCCCTCGGTCGCCCGGCACACTCGCCCAAACACCCCGCTGCCGGCACCACTGGTAGACCACAGGTCTGCCTGTCGCTTGACCAATTGACCGCTGATCCAGCCCCCGACCCCACAGAGAGCAAGGACCACCAGAAGCAAAATACGGGAACCACGTGGTGAAGTGTTCATGTCTTACATCCCTAGAGAAAATGGAAAATGGAAAATGGAAAATGCTGACTTGGCAGCGTTTTCAGTTCTGCGTTCCCCAATTCTCTATTTTCCACGCTCCCCTTTTCACGCTCCTCTTCTACACGCTCCCCTTCGGGTCGCCGCTAAACGTTGCGGACTTGTCGCCGCTAAACATCCCCGCGATGTGACAGTCTCCGCATTTTCCATTTTCCATTTTCCATTTTCAATTCTCCTCCGCATTATGGCGGATCGCATATGCCTCCCGTACAGGTTAAGGAGCCGCAACAATCGTCGTCCACGCCGCATGGCGACCCGGTGCGTGCACACGAATGATGGGGATTGCTCGCCATTGCCGGCGAGGCGGTCAGGGTCAGCAGCACCGGGGTGATATAGGCGGTTTTCTTGCCCACGCTGCTGAGGAACGTGCGCCGAGTTGTCGTAGCCGGCACCTTGGGCTCTTCCGGCTGCTCGCCCCGATCCGCGGTTGTCTCAGGCCTGGTTTCGTTTCGCTCGTCCATTCGGATTATTTCCGTGGCACTTAACGTAGGGTGGGTGGAACCTGCCATTCGCTCCGAGTTCCGAGTCCCGATTACCTCTTACCTCTTACCTCTTACCTCTTGCCTTTTGCCTCTTCTCCGTGCGGCTCAGGCGGACTTTAGCAGTTCAGTCCCTTCCTGGCTGTCCCGCCGGCACTCACAGGCGCCCGTTCCGCAATCAATCGTGATCCTGTCCCCGACGCAAATCGCCTTCAAAGCCAGCAACTCGCAGCCGGACCGCTCCGCGTTCGGATGGCAGGAATGATTCAGATACCTCAGCTTTCCCGCACCGGCATCACTGTCCAATTGGGCGATGCGTTCGCCGGCCCCTATCACCCGCGTGGCGAAAACGCCCGGAGCGCGGGTCCGACTCTCGCGAACCTCGATCCTTGCGAACCAGGTCCACAGCCTGGGGATCCGTCGCAACACCGGGCTGACCAGCCGCAGCACGTGGGCCCAGGGCAGCCAACCCCAGTGCCGATGGCTATACCAGCCGCCCATGTGCCGCCGATCGGGAATCAGCACCGCCCACAAATAGCACAGAACGAACCACCATCCGGGCGTGCACACCGCATCCACCAACACGTGAGCCGCCGGGTGCTCGGCATCCCGCGGAGCCTGACGCAAAGCCAACCGGTCGCGCCAGGTGACGGGCTCTTGTAGCAGCCGCACGCGAACCTCCGGCGGGCACACCTCGCCGAAAGCTTCCTCCGTGCGTGCGATGGCCTGCCGCACCGGCAGCACCAGACCCCACGAACGCACGTGCTCCAGGAAACGATCCCAATCGATCCGGTCCCGCCACGCATCAGCCCATATCTTGATGTCCGCCAACCACAGCGGGCGAATGTTCGCATGGACAGAAGAGTGGGCTGCCAGGTGGATGAGCATGTCTTCCAGTGAGGGGATAAGCACCTCCGCCCGCCCAGCCTGCACCACTTCAGCCCCCCGCCACAGCGCTTCCGGATCAACCCGCCGGGCGTAGCACAACGGGCGTAATGGGCGAACGTGCAAATCTATCCGCATGGGGTAGATATGCCCGGCTATAAGCTCGGTTTCGTAGTGGAATCGGGGGAAGAAGTCTTCTCTCATCAGCGGTCTGCCGGGTCGGCACCCCAACTCTTCGAGCAGCCTCACCGCGGTTTCAGCATCTTCCGGCTTGACCATCAGGTCCAGGTCCGCCATAGGCCTATGGTCCGGCTGATCGTAGATCGTAAGATTGAGCGCAGCCCCTTTCAGGGCCATCAGTGGGACGTTAGCCTGATTGAACCGTGTGGCAATCCGCTCCAGCAGTCGCATCAGGCAGACGTTGGCTGTCCGGGTCCGCAGGCGGTCTGCGGGGGTGGTTGTGTCTGAGTTTGGCGGAACCGTTGCTGCCAACATTCTGTCTCCGGCGATCTCACCCCTTTGCCTCGTGGGCGCAGCAGAACCTCCCCGCTCACCAACTGAAGCAGGATGCAACTCCTGCTGGAGTTATCGGGCTTCTCAAAGGCCGAGTTGTGATAATTCCGGTTGTAGGGCGGGTTTCACCCGCCTTCTTGGCATGGCGCGGCGGGTGGCCCACCGCTTTAGGGGCTGTCGATTTAGT
>JAGLWJ010000341.1 GCA_023133475.1 Phycisphaerae bacterium
CGAACGACTAAATCCACAGCCCCTTTAGCGGTGGGGGACACGAATGGCCCATCCAGACACCGCCGAACTCCGTAGCAGCCTGAGCGCTTGGATTCGCGTCCCCCACGGCTAAAGCCATGGGCCACCCAGCCAACCTTGGACTTTGGACTTTGGACCGGAATGGTGGGTTCCACCTCGCTCCGCGAGGTTCCACCCACCCTACTGCACCGACTTCCAGAGCACCTCGGCGATGTCGAGTTGGCAGACATCGTCGCGGTCCTTCATGCCCAAGCCGTCAGAGAGCATGCGCATGCAGAACGGGCAGGCTGATGCCACCGTCTGCGGCTTGGTGTCGAGCAATTGCTCGATGCGCAGGATGTTCATTCGCTTGTCGCCCTTTTCTTCCTCTTTGAACATCTGGGCTCCGCCGGCACCACAGCACATCCCCCGGTCACGGCTATCCTCCGCCTCGACAAGCTGCACGCCGGGGATGGTTCGTAAGACCTCACGCGGCGGATCGTAGATGTCGTTATAGCGGCCAAGGTAGCATGAGTCGTGGAACACGATTTGCTCGTTCACCGGGTTTGTGGGCTGAAGTTTGCCCTCGCGGATCAGTTGGGCAAAGAAGTTCCCATGGTGAATGACTTCGTAATGCCCGCCGAAGTCGGGGTACTCATGCCGCAGAGTATTGTAGCAATGCGGGCAGGCGGTGATGATTCTTTTGACGTTGTACCCGTTGAGAATTTCGACGTTGGTCTGAGCCAGTATCTGGAACAAAAACTCGTTGCCCGCCCGGCGTGCGGTATCGCCGGTGCAGGTCTCCTCAGGCCCCAGCACGGCGTAGCTCACCCCTGCCTTGTTGAGCAGTTTGGCCATCGCCTGCGAAACCCGCTTGGCACGATCGTCGTAGGCCGGTGCGCAGCCGACCCACCAGAGATACTCAGCCTCTGGTTTGTCGGAGATGAGCGGCACGTCGATCCCCTTGGCCCAGGCGAGCCGATCCTCAGCCGGCAGGCCCCACGGATTGCCGGCGTTCTCCAGCCCTCGAAAAGCCAGTTGCAGATCGTTGGGGAACTCGCCCTTCTCCTGCACCAGGTAACGCCGCAGATCGACGAACTTGTCCACATACGAAATGAACACCGGGCACTCCTGCTCGCACGCCCGGCAAGTGGTGCAGGCCCAGACCATCTCCGGATTGATCACTTCGCCGACCAGGTCGATTTTGGCTGGTTCGCCGTTTTTCTTGATGAGTTCGCTCTGGCGGCTGTAGAGATTGTCGCGGCAGTCAACGGTGAACTGCTTGGGCGAGAGCAGCTTGCCGGTGCGGTTGGCTGGGCAGGCGTCGGCACATCGCCCACACTCGGTGCACGAGTACATGTCCAGGATGCTCTTCCAGGAAAACTGCTCGATGCGGGCGATGCCGAGTGTCTCTTCTCGCTCGACCATGCCTTCGAGGTCCTCGATCGGCTCCAGCCGCCCACGAAGCGTGAGGTCTTGAAAGAACACGTTGGGGAAGCCGGTGATCTCGTGGAACTGTTTGCAGTAGGGCAGATAGTTCATAAAGCCCAGTATGAGAGAGATGTGCCCCCAAAAACCCAAATGCTGCAAGAAGGTGAGCGTCCCTGCCGACGCCCCACGCAACGGGGCAGCCAACAACGAGCCCAACGGCTCCCATCCGCTGGCGTGATGGTCATAACGGGCCATCGAGGCTCCGTCGTAAAGCGCGTCGGTGAGCATCAGCCCGGTGAGGATGGCCAGAATCAGCATCCCCTCGAAGTTGAGCGTCATGCGCGGAAGCTGCTTGATCACCCGGAAATAGAAGAAGATCCCAATACCCACCAGCACCAGAACGACAAGGATGTCTTTCAGCAGCGAGTACAGGTGACCCAGCGGGGCACCATCAGGGCCGGTGGTGAAAATCCAGTATCCGAAATGCGGGTCATCCACATACCCGCGGGCGAAGAGGATGAGTGCCCGCAGCAGCATGATGACTGCTCCGGCGTAGATGAAAATGTGCGCGACCCCTGCCAACCGGTGCCGCGGCATCCGCCACTGCCCCAGGGCAAAACGCACCATAAGGGCGAAACGCTTGCCAAGATGGTCGAAGCGCATGGCAGGAGCGCCGACACGCATCAACCTCCAGCGTCGCTGGGCTGTCCAAAAGATGAACGCGCCCCATCCAACAGCCAGCAACAAAGTCATCACGTAAGGATTCATGTAGCACCTCTCAGGGGAAGCTATCAGCTATCAGTTTGTAGGTCGGGTCCGCAGACCCGACGTTCGGGATTCCCAACGGCACCGCCGGGTGATGTCGGGTCTGCGGACCCGACCTACGGGGCCTGAGAGCCCCCAGAGGGGGCGTCGGAATATAGCCCAGGGTGAGCAAAGCGAACCTTGGGTATGCCGGGCATCGTCATTTGAGCCCCC
>JAGLWJ010000342.1 GCA_023133475.1 Phycisphaerae bacterium
GGTGCACTGGCCGGTGTTGCCCGAGCTATCGGTGGCACTGCACGTCACCACGGTCTGCCCCAGGTCGAAGCCGGACCCGCTGGGCGGATCGCAGGTGGCCGGCAATACACCGTCGCAGTTGTCCGTGGCGGTGGCATCGGCAAAGGTGACCACCGCAGTGCAGGTGTCGGCATCGGTGTAGGCGGTCAGCGTTCCGACGACCGGGCAGGTGACTACCGGCTCGGTGATCTCGATCACCTCGACGGTGAAGGTGCACTGGCCGGTGTTGCCCGAGGCGTCGGTGGCACTGCATGTCACCACGGTCTCTCCCAAGGGGAAGACCGTTCCACTGGGCGGATCACAGGTGGCGGGCAATGCGCCGTCGCAGTTGTCCATGGCGGTTGCGGCTCCGAAGGTCGCCTCGGCATCGCATTCGCCCTCTTCGGCATAGACGGTCAGCGTTCCGGAGACCGGGCAGGTGACCACCGGCTCGGTGGTCTCGATCACCTCGACGGTGAAAGTGCATTGGCCTGTGTTGCCCGCGGCATCGGTGGCGCTACACGTCACCACAGTTTCTCCCAGTGGGAAGACCGTTCCACTGAGCGGATTGCAGGTTGCCGGCAATGCACCGTCGCAGTTGTCCATGGCGGTTGCGGCTCCGAAGGTCGCCTCGGCGTCGCATTCGCCTTCGTCGGCGTAGACGGTCAGGGTCCCGGCGACCGGGCAGGTGACCACCGGGCCGGTGTTGTCGTCCACGATTATGAGCTGGTCGCACTCGCTGAAGTTCCCGCAGCCGTCGGTCGCCCGGTAGGTGCGAGTAATCGTCTCGGGCATTTGCCCGTCGGAAACGTCCCCGACGTGGGTGACTTCGACCGAGCCGCCGTCGTCCGAAGCGCTGCCACCCTGGGCAACAAACTCAGCCAGGTCGGCGGCCGGCGCCGGCACGTCACTGTCGCACTCCACCATGACCCCCGGCGGGCAGGCGATCGTCGGCGGATCGCCGTCAACGATGATCGGAGCCAGGTCGATCAACGCCAGAGGGGTGACCGGGACACCGGAATCATCGGTGAGCCTGGTCCCCGAACCGTAGGGGCGGAACCACACGAGACTATCCGGCTCGCAAGCCTCGGTCTGGGTGGTGAAGGTGATCACTGCCATGGTGCTGTCGTCAGGCGTCCCCGTGCCGCTGAGTGGGATGCCGATCGCGTAGTCAATGGTTCCCGCCACCTCATCCACCAATCCGAAAATCTGGTTGGTGAACGGTGGATCGCCGGGGACAATGCCGACAAAGTCAAGCACCGTGTTGTTGTAGGCGAGGTAAAACTGCCCGCCGTCGATGACTGAGAGCGAGTTGGTCAGGTCCACGGTCACGGTGAGCGTGTCGCCGGGCTCGAACGCATTGGTATTGGCATTGAGCGTCAGGGTCGCCAGCCCGAGGAACCACGGGCAGTAGTCCACGTTGTCGCTGACGCCGTTAGCCAGCCCGTCGGTGTTGGACTCCGAAGCGGGGTCGTCGGTGCACGGTGGAACCTCCACACTGCCGTTCGGATCAGCCGGCCCGGTGGCATCACCCCACCAGTTGCCTTCGGCGTTCACGCCGTTCGTCAGGTCAGCGCTGTAGAACAGGCCCCAATAGTTATCATGGACACTGTTGTGCTCGATCACCAGCCCGGTCGGATCGATGTCGCCCGAACCCCAGTTGCTGCCGACGAGGATAGCCGAGTTCTTGTAGGTCCGCAACCCGACAACTTGCTCGTTCCCGTACGAGAGGCCCATGTCGTATACCTCATTATTGGTGATGGTAACGTCATTGGCCCACGTCTGGATGCCGTTGACACCGTCGTACACCGTATTGCCGGTGATGACGCAGTTGGTTGCACCCGGCTCCACGTGTATGGAAGCATAGTCCCAATCGCCGAGTTCGTCCGAGCCCCAATAGTTGCAATGGTGAACCGTGTTGCCGTGCACGTACGTATGTGCACCAGTGATGCTGATCCCGGCGTACTCGGTATACGATACGGTGTTCCCAATGATCTCGACCCGGTCAGTCGCGCCGGATCCGGCGTAATCAGCTCTGATGCCATCCTTGCAATTCGACACCGTGTTGCCGGAAATCGTGGCTTTGCCCCAGGTCAGGATGGGCCAGTTATCCACATTGCGCACAGTGTTGTTCGAAATCACGACATCCGACGCACCGTGGTTACAAATGCCCTCCCACCAGGGATTGTCTATGGTGTTATATGAAACCTCAGCACGATCCGAGGTTGGGCTAATATACACACCATGACCTGAATACTGCCACGTATTCATGATGATGTTGCACTTAATTGTTACGTCCGTGGCACCATTATAAATATTCACTCTTCTGGAACTTTGGGCAGTGGCTGTGCCTAACTTGAACCCGTTTATGGTTACGCCTGAAGCGGTGATATAGAAACCACTCCTTGTGTCGTCTCTGGTGAGAATGGTCTCACCGCCTCTGTCCGTACTCCCGGCAGGGTCGACGTCAGCCTTCGCACCAAGCAACGTAATCTGCTTGTTGACCTCGAGGGGGTCGTTGTGATACGTCCCCGCTTCGACGTTGATTATGTCGCCGTTGGTGGATGCGTCGATGGCATCCTGGATGGTGGCGTAGGTGTCTCCGGTCGTGGTGTTCTCGACCGGGCCGGCGGTCGGGGTCAGTGTGACATGGTACTGCCCACCGCCAAGGTCCTGGATGCTGACCGCAAATCCGGGCAGTTCGAGTGGGACCACTTCGACCCCCCAGCCGCAGTCCCAGTCCCACGCCCTCGCTCCGCCGCCGTGTGCAGCGCTGCCGGCGTGGCCGCCGTTTTGGGTGCCTAAATCGGTCTCTGCCCCGAACATCGTCGCCCAATTCATCGTCCCGGACATTGGCGACTCGCTCGTGGGGGTGTAGCGCAAGTGCCAGTGGTTGGCGGTCAACTCCAGGGAGTACTTATCCCAATCCGTACAATCGGGATCGTACCACCCGCCCCACGGGCCGCCGGGCTGAGGGTAGGCGTCGTTCGGCGAACCGGCGTAATAGCCGATGAGGTACGTATTGGCCCCCGAGCAGTTCCAGTCACCAGTCCCATAATAACCCGTGACGTAGGCACAACTGCCGTCTTTGGCGTAGACGTCGAAGCCGCCGTTGGTGGAGATGGCAACACCACCACCGCCGGGCACATAGTATTCACCCACCGTCATGGCGATGGTTCCGGTGTACACCCCGCCCCCCGCGTCGGCCAAAGCCCCCTCAAAGTGCATCGTGGAAGATGCCACATTGTTTGCACCGGCACCGGCCGGCGCAAGCAGCAACCCCGCCGTTGCCAAAATCAACAGCTCTTTTCTCATGTTAATGCTCCTTCCGCATTTTTTATGGCAATCTCATAATTGCCACGTCTAGTTTCGTGATTCACACCCATGTCACGTTTCGATGATTCGAAACCGCCAACGCTCAGCAGTCCCGTTGATAGCCTCCGCCGAACCGATGAAACCCGTTGCAAGTGAATCGCTCCCGTAACTTCGCATAAACCGCATCACCTATCGACTGATGATACGCTAATGCCGCCGGAAAAGAGATATTGCTGCTGACGCCGCTTGCTGAACCCATATAGATTAACCGATATTACGGGTCTGTGTCAAGAGAAAGGTTTGGCACCCCGTCGTGTAAATGGCTTTTGGCGTGTCCCCCCACCGCTAAAGCGATGGGCCACCCACACCCACCCGCTATTATTTTCAACACTGCTCTTGACACAGCGGGGGCAAAACTGATACAAGAATAGATGTTCAAAATAGTATCGTGCATGTCGGCCCCCGCACAAGGGGGGGATGTACCGGGGGCGGCAATAGTCTTTAGGAGGTTGGAAGACCGCGAAAGAGAATTGCCCCACATCGGAGGGGCTTGTCGCTTAAGCTGCTTTAGTGTAAAAAACTGCTCGCAAATTGAGTGTTGTGTGCAGGGTGCGGACAGGGTGTAAATTCGCCCCAGAGTGCTGGATTTGACACGCTGGAAGTCGAAGAGAGGAAATCTGTCATGAAAAGAACAATGGTGCTTTCAACCGTGACACTACTGGTGCTGGGCGGTCCTGCGCTGGCTACCTTTGATTGCGGTTCGGACGGCAAGGATGGGATTTTTGCCCCGTCCAATCACTTCACCATCGATCTTGCGGAGGCGAATACCGTCCCCACCAACGATCCGTCCTATGTAGCCGGTAAGGGCTACTACGACAAGGACCTATGGGTGATCATTTTCAACTGGGAGAGTGTCACCATCGACAGCGGGATTACCGTTTCGTTCAGCAACCACCCGTTGGGGTGCCCGGTGATGTGGCTGTCGCAGGAGGATGTGACCATCTCCGGGACGGTCACGCTGAACGGGAACGGTGGGGCCGCCCAGTCGCATACAAGCTACGCCACGCCGGGTCCGGGCGGATTCTTCGGAGGGCAGAGCGGATACTCCATCTGGTGGGCGACCGGGGGGTTCGGCCCGGGTGGCCCTGATCTGGACAGCGATTGGGATGCCGGTGGCACGGGTGGAAGTTACGCGACGTATGGCAGCTACGGTGGTAGCACCGCGAACGTGTTCAGGCATACCTACGGCAATGAGTACATTCTGCCATTGATCGGCGGTTCCGGCGGCGCCGGCGGATGGTGCAGCGGCAGCCAGATTGGTGGTTGCGGTGGTGCCGGCGGCGGGGCAATCCTAATCGCTTCCTCGGGAAACATTTATCTCAATGGGGCGGTTCAGGCGAACGGTGGCAATGGAGGCGCCGCCTATTATGGCTATCGCAACCACGCTGACGGTGGTGGTGGTGGTGCCGGTGGAGCTATCCGCCTGATGTGCAACGAGATATATGGTCACGGCACCCTGCGGGCCACTGGCGGTGGCGGAGGAGCCGGGTCGCACACTTATGGTCAAGTCGGCGGAAGCGGTGGTAACGGCTACCTGCGTATCGAAGCCACCTACTTCGAAGTGACCGACCTCGGTAGCCCGGCGTGGACCTCGAGCTATGAGCCGGGGCTGGTCTATCCGCCGGCCAACTACCCTAGTGTTCGCGTCACGCATATAACCGCCGTGGACGGGGATGGTGATCCGATCTACGTGGCGGTGGGGGATCAGCCGCACTACTCGCCCGATACCACCGAGCATACTCTGGAGCGGTTGGTCAATCCTGCCACGTTCCACATCGAGGCCCACAATATTCCGATCGATACGAACGGGCTTGGCCCGGCTGTGGACGTTCATGTGGTTCCCCTGGGCCCCAACGGTGGTGATGCTTTCTGGGTTGGCTCGAGCCGCTTGAGCGGGACATTTGCAACGTCAACTGCCACCGCGGAGGTGACTCTGCCGGTAGGCTATGTGGAGATACAGCTTCAGGGTGACTGGACGCCAGAGGAGCGGTCCGCAACGTCCGGGAAGGATGCCGGCGATACTTTGCCCAAGGTTTCGCGTGAGAATCTTCCGCGATATCGGCAGATGAACGACGTGGTGGGTATTGAGGTCGTGCCGGGTTCCGACCGGGTAACTTACGTCACGGGCGGCGGGCGGCGGGTGACCTACCCTGCCGGCCTGCTGGAGGGCGCCTCGCGTTCGCTGACTAACGCCCGGAAGTAGGTGGGTGGCCCAATGTAGCGTCACCCC
>JAGLWJ010000343.1 GCA_023133475.1 Phycisphaerae bacterium
ACTAAATCGACAGCCCCTTTAGCGGAGTGGGGTGTGAATGCCTGACACGAGTCGTGTCTCCCAGGGCTAAAGCCCCGGGCTACCCCTGCTCAACGCGAAGTGCAGACCCCTTTGCGGAGGGATACAACGCCCATGTCCAGTAGAAAAACAAGCGCGGGACTAGCTGGAGCAGGTTTTGTTTTCGCCCTGGTGCTCGCACTCGCCTCGCCGGCGTGCGGGGATATTAATCTTGAATGGCGCCCTCACACGCAGAATACGGTTGTAGGCGGAACCATGGAAGTCGGGCTTTATGCGGTGTCCGACGACCTGACCGACCAGTCGATCGGTGCTTTGGACGTTATTCTAAATTGGAACGGTGGTTTTCTGGGCTACCAGGGGTTCACTGCCGACGGCCCCTACAACTGGAACTCCATCGGTTTCCCCGACGATTCGGCATTTGACAACCTTAACGGCAGCTTTGCGGACGGCAATGCGTATTTTCAGGCGTGGGCCCAGTTCCCGCCGGAGGCGCCCGCTTTGGCGACCTCGGCAGGCTTGCTGATCGCCACGTTCGAGTTCGAGGCCCTTGCGGAAACCGTTTCGACTAGTCTTACCATTCCGGCGGACTCTGGAAGCTACACGCATACGGCGATTTGGGACGGGGAGACTCCGGGGCTGAACGTCACGGGCGACCTGGGCAGCGCGGTGTTTGGCATCGGCATTGTGGAAGGGCCGCCGGCCAGGGCGGTGTACTCTCGCCCGTTCACGTTGCGCGTCTCCTACGCCGGCGATGAGGGACCGGCCAGTTACTACACAGAGGTCTTTTCGCACCCGTTTGGATTGTTCGTGACCTACCCTGGGGAAGTGGTGGGCGATTTGCCGGCACGGGAAGTTTTCTCACGCCCGTTCGGCCTGTACGTCACCTATCCCGGCGATGCCGAGGAGCCGTTGTTCAACGAGGCGGTCTCCCAGCCTCTCAGCGTGTACGTCACCTATCCGGGGAGCGCGGATGAGCCGACGTTCAACGAAGGACGCTCGCTGCCCATCACGGTGTACGTGTTCTGTGGGGACGTCGGGGAAGGCGGTGATCTCGATAGCGACGGGGTGGACGACTGCGTGGACAACTGCCCGGAAGACGCCAACTCCGACCAGGCCGACGTTGATGATGACGGCGTGGGCAACGTCTGCGACAACTGCCCCAACCACGAGAACCCCGGGCAGGAAGACTCCGATGGGGACGGGATCGGCGATGCTTGCGAGGGGATGGACGCCGACGAAGACGAGGACGGGGTGCTGGATTACCTCGATAACTGCGTCGGGGTGTACAACCCGGAGCAGGCGGACGAGGACGAGGACGGTGTGGGCGATTTGTGCGACAACTGCCCGCAGGACGACAATCCGGGCCAGGCAGACCTCGGCGACGGTGACGGGGTGGGCGATGCTTGCGATAATTGCCTCGAGGATTCCAACCCGTTGCAGGAGGATTACGACGACGATGGGGTGGGCGATGCCTGTGATAACTGCCCGGAGGTCTACAACGTCTTCCAGACCGACAGCGACGGTGACGGTGTGGGCAATGCCTGCGACGGATGCCCGATGGATCCCTACAAGGTTGAGCCGGGCAACTGCGGTTGCGGAGTTCCGGAGCAGGATCCGTGCCCAGGGCAGGGCGATTACGATAATGACGGGGTCGTGGACGGCGAGGATAATTGCCCGTTCGTGCCGAACTTCGACCAGACGGATGCGGATGGCGACGACGTCGGCGATGCATGCGATGGATGCCCCGACGATGAGAACAAGACTGCTCCGGGGGTGTGCGGTTGCGGAGTGTCGGACGTTGACAGCGACGGGGACACTTGGCCTGACTGCTTCGATCTTTGCCCCAACGATCCGGATAAGATTGCTCCGGGAGTGTGCGGTTGCGGGGTGCGCGAGACCGATGTTGACGGGGATTGTGTGCCCGGTTGCGTGGACAACTGCCCGCTAATCGCCAACGACGATCAGCTTGACCAGGACCTGGATACCTTCGGCGACGTGTGCGACCGGTGCCCTGGGTACGACGATCGGCTGGATGCCGATTCCGACGGCATTCCGGACGGTTGTGACAACGTTGCGGACTTGACCCTCGTTCCCGATGCTGCCTGCTACGATGCGGGCGTGGGGGACACGATTACCGTCAACCTGGAGTTGAGCAATTCGAACCGTGTTATCGTCGGCGGGCAGTTCTTTATCGAGTACGATCAGACGGTTCTCGATTTTGCGAGTATGGTTTCCGGCGACGCGCCGTTCACGCGAGAGATTTACGAAGTGGTCAACGAGGCTGCGGGCACTATTTGCTACGCCGTGGGGGTGCCGAATGGTGTAAGCGGGACTTCCGCCGACACCACGATGGCCATCATCACGTTCACGGCGCTCGCGGAAGTCTGCGAACCAACGGCTGGTCTGGTCTGGTTTGACGCTTCGCACGTCCCGCCGAGCAAGCTGAGCGACGAGGAGGCTACGGCGGTCGGTGCGGTGTTGTTTGATCTGTCGGCGATAATGATCGACGGTTCACCGCCGACGATCACCTGTCCGCCGTTCATCAACACCAACGCCGATTCGGGCGGCACGACGGCTTACGTCACGGTTCCGCCGCCGATCACGGGTGACAACTGCGGTGTGCAGAGTGTGCAGAACGACTACAACGACACGGATGATGCTTCAGGCGTCTACCCCCTCGGCACAACCACGGTGACCTGGACGGTGTCGGATCAGTGCGGGGCGACCGCCACATGCATGCACATGGTGGCGGTCAGCGAGCACAGCGAGATGCGGGTCAGCATCCAGTTGTCGCCGAATGTGGAGACGCCGTTGACGCGGTGTATCACGTTCGAGTTGTACGATGGTGGTTGCCCGGATCCGGTGGCGACCGTTGAGCAGGAGATCGAGTTTATCAACGGTCTGGCTGAGGATGTGACGGTGGAGTTGCCGGTTGGCATAATGTACACGTGCATCACTGCGCGGGACGAGTTGCACACTTTGCGGCGGACGGATGAGGACTTCGAGGTCCCATCGGGCATGTCGCACTACCAGGCTGACTTCACCGGCGACGTGGCCTTTGGCGGCGACTGGCTGGTGGGCGGCAATTTCAACGACGACGACTACATCGACATTCTGGACTTTGCGGTGTACACGTGGCAATGGGCCACCAACTACGGCAGCGGGAACACGACTTGCAGTATGGAGTACCCGCACGGAGACGTCAGCGGTGACGGCTTGGTTTCCAACCCGGACTTTACGTTTGTGCAGCAGAACTTCCTGAACTTCAGCGAGGCGGGGTGCTGCGGCACACTGCTGTACTCCGCCGCCGGCGGGTGTGGCCCGGTCACCGAGATCACCGTGATGGAATTGCGGCAGCTTGGTCTGGGTGGTCTGCGTGCGGCTGACCTGAACCACGACGGATGGGTGGATATGGACGACGTAATGGCTTTACTGCAAGGTGTTCAGCCGGGGACGGTCAACACCGAGCTTGAAAGCTTGGATATATCTGAGGTGCTGGAGCAGGTTCCCGTGCCGGTTGAGGTTTTCGACAAAGATAAGGTATCCCCTGCCGGGGAGCTTACACCCCGGTAAGTGGTTGATTCGACAAAGCGGGAAGTTGATCGTGAACTTGTTCCCACGTCAGTGGATCGGCTGTGGGAAGGTTATGGAGGAATACTGTGATGACCAGATTAGTTGTGTTTTCAGCCGCGGTTGTGTTCGCAGTGGCCGGTCCGGGTCTAGCTGACTTCGACAGCGGTTCGGATGGTAAGGATCAGGTTTTTAATCCGTCCAACAACGTTACCATCGATCTGGCGGAGGCGAACAACGTCCCGAGCGACGATCCGTCGTATGTTCCCGGGAAGGGTTATTACGACCCGGATCTGTGGGCGGTGGTGTTTAATTGGGAGAGCGTCAACATCGGCAGCGGGATTACTGTTTCGTTCAGCAATCACCGCTCGGGTTGCCCGGTGATCTGGCTGTCGCAAGGTGACGTAAGCATCCACGGGACGATCAAGCTCGATGGGAGTGGTGGTGCGTCCGGCAACTACACGAGCCACGCCACCCCCGGCCCGGGCGGGTTTTTCGGGGGCAAGAGCGGCTACGCCGTCTGGTGGCCTTCCGGCGGTTTCGGCCCGGGCGGTCCTACCCTGGACCCTGATTGGGACGGTGGTGGCAGCGGTGGCAGCTATGCGTCGCTGGGTGGTGCCGGTAGTGCCTCTTCGGGTGTCTTCCGGCGAACATATGGTAATAAGTTCATGCTGCCGCTGATCGGCGGTTCCGGCGGTGCCGGTGGATGGCACGCCAGCACCACGGTTGGTGGTTGTGGTGGTGCCGGTGGCGGGGCAATCCTGATCGCCTCCTCGAGCAATATCCACCTTTATGGAGTGGTTCAGGCCTATGGCGGGGCTGGAGGCGCCGCCGTTTATGGCTATCGCCTCTACGCCGACGGTGGTGGTGGTGGTGCCGGTGGAGCTATCCGCCTGATGTGCAACTCGATCTACGGCACGGGCAACCTGCATGCTACCGGTGGTGGCGGAGGAGCCGGGTCGCACACATATGGCGTGCCCGGTGCAAGCGGCGGCAACGGTCGCACGCGAATCGAGGCGACGCACATCGAGTTGAGCAACACCGGAAGCCCGGCATGGACGTCCACCTACGAAGCCGGGTTGTTGTACCCGCCGACCAACTATCCCAAGTTCCGCATAACGCGGTTCACCGGCATCGATGCCTACGGGGACCCGATTGATGTGGCGGTGACAGACGATCCGCACTACTCGCCCACCACTATCGAGCACACCTTGCACCGTCTGGTGAATCCCGTGACCGTGCATATCGAAGCCAACAATATCCCGATCGGGACGAACGGGCTAGGCCCGGCCGTCGAGGTCTACATTGTCCCGCGAGGCCCCAACGGCGGCAACTCATTCTGGGAGGGGTCGAGTCGCTTGAGCGGGACGTTTGAGACGTCAACAGCCACCGCAGAAGTTACGCTTCCGGTGGGCTATTCGGAACTCCAGCTTTTCGCCAACTGGTCGGCTGAGCGAGGGGCAAGATTTGTGTCGAATGCAAAGAAGGTTCTGCCCTCCAAACCGCAATCGGGCTTGCCGCGGTATCGGCAGGTGCATGATATTGTCGGCATCGAGGCGGTTCCGGGGTCGAACCTGGTGACTTACATCACCGGTGACGGGCGGCGGGTGACTTATCCAGCCGGTCTGCTGCGTAACGCATCACGCACGCTGACCGAGGCCCGGGAAATGTCCGTGAATAACGGGATCGAAAGACCATCCGGCAAAGCTGCCCGATAGGTGGACCGGACCTGTTCACTGCGAGTTCACTGCGAGGCACAGACCCCCTTGCGAAGGATTGTCAGGCCCATGGTCAGGAGAAGAATAAAGACAGGGTTGGCTGTAGTGCTAGCCGCCGTTTTCGCACTCGTGTCACCGGCCACTGGGCAGAGTAACGACGGTACGGGTGAACGGGGTTTGGCGGGTAACGCTGTTGACTTAAGCTCAAGCAGCCTGGGAGCGCAAACTCGCGCGCGGAGATTCGTGTCCCCCACCGCTAAAGCGATGGGCCACCCAATCCCTCATCTTGAGTCAACGTTATTGGGGTTGGCTGGGGCGGCTGGGAGCCGAACCGATCCACCTCTCAATGTCACCTGTCGACCGTTCACGGTGCAGGTTACATATCCCGGAACGGGTGAGGAGCCGGTGACATACGAAGTTTTCTCTCGGCCATTTGGGTTGTATGTCACATATCCCGGGGTGGAAGAGGAGTTGCTCATGGAAGAGGCGGTCTCCCGCTCCGTGGGCGTGTACGTTACATATCCCGGGGCAGAGGAAGAACCGGTCTTTGAAGAGGCCACCTCGCGATCGATTGGCGTGTATGTCACCTATCCCGGCACAGTCGAGGAAGTGCCCACCGATGAAGCTGTCTCGCGGAGTGTGACCGTGTACGTCTTATGCGGTGACGTTGGTGAAGGCGGGGACCTCGATGATGATGGGGCGGCAGACTGCATCGATAACTGCCCGGAGGACTATAACCCGGACCAATACGACGACGACCAGGACAGCCTTGGCGACGTGTGTGATAACTGCCCGAGCAATTACAACCCGGATCAGGAAGATGCCGACGGCGATGATGTCGGCGATCTGTGCGACAACTGCCCGCAAGACGCCAATCCGTCCCAGGTCAATAGCGACGGGGACTCCCTCGGGAACGCCTGCGATAATTGCCCACAGGATGACAACCCATTGCAGGAAGATTATGACGGCGATGGTGTGGGGGACCTCTGTGACAATTGCCCGACCAACTCCAACGGATCCCAAATCGACAGCGACGGTGATATGGTTGGCGACGCCTGCGACGGTTGCCCGGAGGATGAAAACAAGGTTGCTCCCGGCGCGTGTGGTTGCGGTGTGCCGGACACCGACCGCGACGGCGATACCATTCCGGATTGCATCGACAACTGCCCGGATGATTCCAACACCGATCAGGATGACAGCGATTTTGACGGTGTCGGGGACGTGTGCGATCTGTGCCCGGGATTCGACGACGGGATAGACGTCAACTCCAACGGCATCCCGGACGGTTGTGACACGATGCCCACCTTGACGCTGACGCCCGACAAAACCTGCTATCAGGGCGGTGTTGGCGATACGATCACTATTGACGTGGATATGAGCGACGTGGAGCGCCTCGTCGTCGAGGGGCGGTTCTTCATCGAGTACGACAATACCGTCCTCGATTTCGAGACCATGATGCCGGGCGATTGGCCTTTTGTGCGAGAGATTTACGGTGCGGTTGACGAGGTGGCGGGCACCATCGCTTACGCGGTCGGGGTTCCCGAGGGCGAAGGCGGGACGACGATCGACAAGACGATGGCTTCGATCACCTTTACAGCGTTGGTGGAGGTATGTGAGCCGGTATCGGGGTTGGTCTGGTTCGACGCTGTGCATGCCCCCCCCAATTCGCTCACTGAAAACCCGTATCAGGTGATTGATCCGAGGCTGATTGATCTGAGCGCGATCGGGATCGATAGTACGCTGCCGGAGATCACCTGTCCCGCGAACGTCACCACCAATGCCGATGCCGGTGGAACTACGGCTTACGTTACGGTGCCGGCTCCGGTCGCCTTCGACGATTGCGGTGTGCAGGGTTCGGTGAACAACTATAACGACACGGACGATGCGTCCGACACCTACCCGGCCGGCACCACCACAGTGCGCTGGACGGCGACCAACCTGTGCGGGGCAACTGCCACATGCACACACACGGTGATGGTGGGCGGCTACAGCAAGATGCTGGTGGACGTTCAGTTGTCTCCATGGGTGGAATCGCCGTTGACTCGCTGCATCACGTTCGAGCTATACGACCAGTGGTGCCCGGAGCCCGCGGTCATCGTCTATCAAGAGATCGAGTTTATCAACGGTCTGGCGACGGGCGTTGTGGTTTGGGTCCCGGCAGCCGATTCGCCGTACATTTGTATCACTGCCCGCGACGACCTCCATACTTTGCGGCGCACGGATGAATTGTTCACAATAACGGGCACATGCTATATCGCTGATTTCACGGGGGACGTGGATTTTGGTGGCGACTGGCTGGTCGGCGGCAACTTCAACCGCGACCAGTACATTGACGTTATCGACTTCGCCGTGTACCTGTTGGAGTGGGCTACGCATTACGCCGGCGGTGACACGACGTGCAGCACAGCCTATCCGCACGCAGACGTCAGCGGTGACGGCGTGGTTTCCAATCCCGACTTCACGTTCCTCCAGCAGAATTTCCTGGACGCCGGCGACTTGGGGTGCTGCGGCACTTTGTTGATGTCAGCCGACGGTCGAGACGGGCCGATCACGGAGATATCCGTGGAGGACCTGCGGCGGCTTGGCCTGGGGCATCTGGTCATCGCCGATTTGAACCACGACGGTTGGGTGGACCAGGACGACATGGTGGCATTCCTGGGTGGTGTTCGGCCGCGACCGGTTAAGGAGCCGGTTGGGATTGTCGGTGGGCTCGAGGAGCTTGAGGAGTCTGCCCACCACAGCGGTGATCCTCTTCAAGAAACGGTAACGGGGTCATCGCCCGCCGGAATGGATGAATAGCGGGTGCCCCATCGCTTTAGCGGTGGGGGACGCGAATAACGGGTGGCCCATCGCTTTAGCGGTGGGGGACACGAATGACGGGTGGCCCATCGCTTTAGCGGTGGGGGACGCGAATGTTTGACACGACCCACCTGACGTGATTCGTGTCCCCCACGGCTAAAGCCATGGGCCACCCAATCCATACATGTATTACGGAGCACTGGATATAGTGGGGGCTTCGGTGAAGGGAATATCCTCTTTGTGGAATTGTTTGATTGACCCGGTTATCAGGCCTGGGCGAAGCCTTCGTAGGGAGTGCGATATTATGAACCGCGGAAGGGACTTTCCATTTGGTGCATTCGTATTGGTGCTGGTTGGCTTATGTCTTTGCCCGCTGGGCCTAGTGCTGGCTGACTGCAACAGCAACGGATTACCCGATGAATGCGACATCGCCTGCGGTGAGCCCGGTGGTGCCTGTGACCTTCCCGGCTGTGGGCAGAGTTCCGACTGCAACAGCAACGGTGTTCCCGACGAATGCGAAAGTGTCGCGGTGCTGACCCTCCATTCAGACGAAACCGCCTATCCCGAAGGGATCGGCGCCACCATCACGGTCACCGTGGCCCTAAGCCAGTCCAGCCGTGTCATCGTCGGGGGGCAGTTCTTCCTCAAATATGATCAGACGCTTCTTGATTTCGTGAGCATGGTGCCCGGTTCCGCACCGTTCACCCGTGAGGTTTACGAAGTGGTCAATGAAGCCTCCGGGGCCATCACCTACGCAATAGGGGTTCCCAATGGTATTGGTGGGACGTCGGCGGACACGGTGATGGCCACCATCACTTTTAGGGCGTTGGTTGATGATATGTGCGAACCGGGCGTTCTGGTGTGGTTTGATGCCGCACACTATCCGCCGACCCGGCTGACCGATGACACAGCCGCGGCGGTTTCCCCGGTGCTGGGCGATCTGTCACCGATCACCATTTGCAAGCCGGGGGAGAGCGGCGAGTTGTTCTTCACCGTCGCCGACGGTTCGGAGTGCGTCACCACCGCCGATCCGATCACGGTAACCTTGGACGTCGCCAATCTCTCCACAGCCATCAACGGGGTGCAGGCGCTGGTCCATTACGACACCGCGCGTCTCACGTTGGTCGGCATCACACCGGCGACAGGGTGGGTGTTGATCAGCCCCCCTAACCCCAACTCTCCCGATCCTGACGGCGATGGCCTGCTCGCTTGTGCTTTGTATCTGCCCGGTGGATCGATTTCGGATGACAGCACGGTCGCCACTTTCCTGTTCAGTCCCGTGGCTGAGGGGGCGACCAACGTGATCTTCCAGGCGGATGACGATCCGTTCTTCACCAAGCTGACCGTAGCCGGCGACAGCACTACGATCCTGCCGTACAAGGTGGGCTCCGGCACAATCAGCATTGACAACACCGTAGCCACCGCCGGCAGCAATAGCCCGGTCTGTGAGGGCGACACTATCGAACTATACGGTGGCCCGGACACGGGGTCTAACGGCCCGTATACGTATGCGTGGGTTGGGACCAACGGATTTAGCTCCTCTGAGCAGAATCCGACGATTAGCGAAGCCACACTGGACATGAACGGCACCTATACGCTGACGGTGACCAATGCCAGCGGGTGCGAGTTTGTCGCCCAGACAGATGTCACCGTTCAACTATGCCTGACCGTGAACGTGGAAATCCAAGGCCTGGTCGGCGACAGTGGAGTTTATGGGCCTCCGTTTGGGGGTAGCGAGCTTGTCCGTGAGGTCACCTTCGTGCTCACCGATTGCGGTGACACTATTGATACGCGGCAGGTTCAGGTCACCTTCACGGCTGACACCATCCAGAACAAGGGTGTCGGGAGTGTGACATTTACGGGGCTCGATAGTGGTATCGAGTGGCTTAGCGTCCAGGAAGGCCACACGCTGCGCAAACTGGTCGAGGTGGATTTTGTGACGACGTTGTCCGATAGCGTTATGGTCTTCCTGCCGTCGGGTGATTTCCACACGGCGCTTGTGGGGCAGGACAATCTGGTGGACATCACGGACTTCTCGATTCTGGCATCGAGCTGGGAGAGCGGTATCGATGCCGGGGCAGGCGTGGGCGGAGATGCGACTGGCGACGGCTACCACGACGCCGACGACTTCGCGCTGATCCAGCCGAACTTCCTGCTATTCGGCGATGATGTTGACGGTTGCGACCGTGTAGGGCGGGTTCCACCCGCCATGTTTGTAGGGCGGGTTCCACCCGCCATGTTTGTAGGGCGGGTTCCACCCGCCGCAATGGCACCGGCGTCCCCACCGGTGAGAAGCGTGATATCACGGGCTCCACGGGCTGGCATCCCGGTCTCGGAGTTGAGTCTGACGGTGGCTTATGCCGAGCGTGCGGACCTCGACGGCAACGGCATCGTTGATGTGAGAGACATCCGAGCCTTTGCCGAGCGGTACGATCTTCCGTTGCTGCCGCAGTTCGAGACCAGGCTCGTGGAACTGGAGGCGGAACTGGCTCAGCTTGGGCCGGCTTTAGAGGTAATGCCCCATCATAAACGGTAGTTGCCGTGTGAGTGAGGCGGCTGGGCAACGTATTCGATGGGAACTTTCATGATATTGAGAGGAGCGCGGAAACCGTGTCAACACCTATGAGAGTTGCAGGCATTGCAGTTGCGCTGGGGTTTTGTGCCCCGTTGCAAGCGTCCACAACGCTGACGCTGAACTGCGGCGACATCTGTTACGATCCCGGGGATACAATTGCCGTAACGGTGGACATGACCGACGCGACCACCAACGCAGTTGGTGGGCAGTTGTTCCTCGAATATGACAAAGAGGTGCTCGGCTTCGTGGCCATGGTCACCGGCGACCCGCCCTTTACCAGAGAAATCTACGAGATCGTGGATTCCAACGTGGGCACGATCGACTACGCCATCGGCACCCCGGACGGCGACCAGAGCGGAACGTCGGCTGACTCCATACTGGCCACCATCACCTTCACAGCCCTGGCTGGTGTTCAGGCGTGTTCCATCGCGGAGTTGGTCGGGTTTCGCACTCACGCCCCGCCCACGATGCTGGCGAATCCCACCGCGGAGCCGATCGTCCCGTTGATGCTGGTCGATCTTGGCCCGATCAGTATTGACGATGTCGATCCGGTCATCTCGAGTTGCCCGCCGCACATCAACACCAATGCCGATCCCGGGGGCACCACCGCGTATGTCACGGTGCCGTCACTCGGGGTGGGCGACAATTGTGGCGTGGGCAGTGTGGTCAACAGTTTCAACGGTTCAGATGATGCTTCGGGCACTTACCCGGCTGGTGTGACCACGGTGACCTGGACAGTGACCGATGAGTGCGGCAACGAAGCCGATTGCGTGCACACGGTGACGGTGAGCGATTTCAACGTGATGTTGGTGAGTGTCGAGTTGTCCCCGGTGGTGGAATCGCCGTTGACGCGCTGCATCACCTTCGAGCTGATCGACGAGGATGATTGCCCCGCCGCCCCGGTGGTGGTGGAGCAGGAGATCGCGTTCACCTATGGCCTGGCGATGGATGTCCCGGTTCTGATTCCCGCGGGTGTGGACTACAGTTGTGTAACCGCCCGCGACCGGTTGCACACGCTACGTCGCACGGACGAATCGTTCCACATTGAGGGCACTGAGTATGTGGCGGACTTTACGGGCAACGTAGCCTCGGGCGGCGACTGGCTGGTTGGAGGCAACTTCAACGACGATGAGTACATCGACATCCTGGACTTTGGCGTGTACATCCTGGAGTGGGCCACGAACTACGGTAGCGGCAATACGACGTGCGGCACTGCCTATCCGCACGGTGACGTGAGTGGCGACGGGTTGGTCAGCAACCCCGACTTCTCCTTCCTCCAGATCAACTTCCTGGAGTTCGGCGAACCTGATTGCTGCGGTGCCCTGCTGACTTCCGCCGGCGGCCAAGACGGCCCGATCACGGAAATCACCGTGGTTGAGTTGTCCAGGCTTGGCATGAGCCAACTGGTGCCGGCTGACTTGAACGCGGATGGTTGGCTTGACGTGGATGACATTGCGGCGTTCATGCAAGGGGTTCGTCCGAGTTCGCGCCCGCAGAAGCGATGGCTCGGCTTTAGCCGGAGCGTCCTGAACGTATCGAATCCCAACGAATTGCGGGATTTTGCGGAGCTTGAGTAGCGGGTATAGTAAATATTCGGTAAACCCGTATACGTGCCACTCGGTGGTGTGAACGAGGAGGAAAAGATGCAAGAGAAGGGGTTTCAGAGAATCGGGAAGGGAACAGGGGAACTCGTTTGGTGGGTGATGGCTGTTGTGGTGCTCGCTTCGCCGGCGGCTGCCCAAATTATTGTTGACCCGTTGATCAATCTGGAGTGGCGTCCTCTGTCATCGACGGTGGTGGTGGGGGAGTCGGCATACATTGGGCTGTACGCGGTCTCGGATAGTCTCGAGGAGGACCAGTCTTTCTCAACGATAGACCTCCATTTCACCTGGTCGCCGACGTTTTTAGAGTTTCTGGGGGTGGACAACACTGGTGCGGTTGACTTGATGAGTTCGCATATTCCGTATCCTGATCCTTTGTTCCATTTGAACGAGTCCAATCCTCCGGCTGATGGTGACGGATACTACGAAGCCCAGGTTTCGTTCGGCCAGAAGCGTTATGCCACGCCGTCCGGCACCTTGTTGACGACGTTCGAGTTTGAAGCATTGCAGGCGACTTCGGGTACGGAAGTGGGGATGGCGGAAGGGATCACGGAGGTCTTGTGGGGCGATATGCCCAACGCGGACGCGACCGGGGCATTGGGCACCACAACGATCGAGATTATCCCGGAGCCGTCATCGCTGGCGTTAGCGGTGCTGATGGGATTTGCTATTTTGCGTCGCCGGTTGTGATTCTCGTTTGGCGTCGGATTCCTGCCGGGATTCACGGTCATTGGATTCCATCCCGCTCCAATTGCAGAATCTCGCGTCGCCAAGCCTCACGCCGGCGTAGGGCACGCTTGACCGCATGTCAAGAAATAGATATGACGTCCCCTGACTTGCTGATGTTGCGCTGAAGCCGCCAGACCCGTAGCCCAGTAGGGCGGGTTTCACCCGCCATAGCCCACATGCCACGTCAATAAAATTCCCGACCCCTTTTACTCCCTTTTTCCTTTCCCTGATGCCTTTTCCATCCGACATCAAAAGGTGTCCCACACTCCGGGCATCTTGGCTTTTGTAGCCCGTGAAGGTTATAACCACACACGACGCAGTGCCCAGAAGGGTAAACTGGCCAGTACCGTGTCCGCACCAGAACCGCAGTGGACAGAAGCAGGCAAGGTACGCCCCAAAATAAAATGAACTGGAGCAAGAGGCCCTGGAACAAAACACTGAAAGGCGGCATCTGCGAAAAGCTACTAAGTAAAGAAACGAATCGCGGTATACCTGCCAGTGTGAAACAGCACCACGCAACAAGAGTTACACCCAGAACAGTTCGATATTGCCGCAATGGCCAGCAACAGTAAACCAGACCAGTCAGAAACGCTACGACGACCGCACATCCCACAATTGCACGCAAACCGCCAAGCAAATCCCAACAAACCTGTGATGCGAATAATGCTGTTGCCGCTCCAACGCACCCGGCCCCCACCAAACAGTGACATCGGAAGAACCCATGGATTAGATGAGACAGCCGGCTCACGATATCCCTTTCAGATTGTTCTCCATTATCTGCAGAATCACGATCAATGTCAAGATGTCGCCGCTCAGCTTCCTGGCACATGACTGTCAATACTTCTGGTGAACAGTCTTCGGGCGTAGCCAACTGAACGCTACATCTTTCCTCACACTATGGATTTGATTCTTGCATCTGCTTCTTGAACCGACAGCGGCCTGCACCCGTACCCCCCCCAAAAAATACAGGCCAAATGCGCAAGCCAGAAAACCCTCGTTCCCCAAAGGTCGGCCGGTGCTTTCGTGACGTCGGAGGCTCTGGCTGAGGTTCTCGGGCGAGTTTTGCCCAAGGAATTTCCGCTTCCCCGCTGCGTGAGGTGATGCGGATGACCGGGAACAACAACGCGTGGTATCCGAGGCATCACGCCGGCGTAGGGCACGCTTGACCGCATGTCAAGAAATAGGTATGGCGTTCCCCGATTTTCCCCCGATTTGTGGCACAATTCTCCACCTGGGCGACTCAGGTTGCCCGGCACCTTTCTGGGTATATCGGGCGAAAGGTTGTCGCACTGTAGGGTTGCAGGGCGAGTTCTACCCGCTTTTTTGCCGTGGTGCGGCGGGTGGAACCCGCCCTACTTCATCCCCGATATTGCCCCATAACTTACGTTGCTCCCCGCCTTATCCGATGCACCTAAAGAAGAATGCCGTAGGAGTGATAAGCATGGGCACCAGAGCCGCCTTGGGAACCGATGGAGGAAGCCAAACCGCCGAGTTGGGGGTGGCTGGTCTTCACGGTCTCTACCAGGAAAAGCAGATCAGCCGTATCTCGCAAGGCAGGAACGTGCTTCGTATCCTAGGCCAATTCCTGACCGGATTGCCCGTGGCGGCTTGGATGTTGCTGGACGTGGCGGTAGTGTGCACCGGGCTGAAGTTCGGCTATGTCCATTTTGTGCCGCCGGCTTATGTGCCCGAACTGAACATCGATATAGTTTCGGCGGCATTTCTCTACTCGGTGGCGTTGGCGGTTTCCGGGCTGATCTTCGGGCTGTACGAGCGTGAAACGCTGATGGCCCGGTCGCGGATTCTCACCCGGGTTCTGCTGACCACGGCCACCGCGACGATTCTGGCTTATGCGGCTGTTTATCTGGTGATGTACACGCTGCTAAGCCGCCGCGCAGCGCTCTGTGCGGTGGTGGGGTACTTGGTTATTGGGACGTCGTTGCGTTTGTTCGCCTGCTGGGCCATCCACAAGGTCAAACGCGGGCTGCTGTTGGTGGGGCCTCGATCGCTCTCGGAGTCTTTTGTCGAGGCGGTTCGCGAAGGCTTCTTTTCCGAATACGAAGTGATCGGGCACGTTGATGATACCACCACAACGGCGGCGGTTATCCCCGGCTGCCCCAAGCTTGGGAACCTATCGGATATATCACAGTTATGCCGCCAGAAGCACATCAGCGACATCGTGGTCGGGAAAGAAATCCAACGCCATGGTGGTGATGCCCAGTGGATGCTGCCCTGTCTGCGGATGGGATGCCGGGTCACCAACGAAGCGGTTTTCTACGAAAAAGCCACCGGGCAGATTCTGGTGGACGAGATAACTCCCAACTGGTTCCTGTTTGCCGACCTGCAAATTCACTGTGATGAGTGGGCGACGTTCAAGCGGGCTTTGGACTTGGTGGCTTCGGTTGTGGGGTTCATTCTGTCCGCACCGCTCTGGCCGCTGATTGCGCTGTGCACCAAACTCGATGACCGGGGCCCGGTGTTCTATTCGCAAGACCGCATCGGCCAAAACGGCGCGGTTTTCCGTCTGTACAAATTCCGCACCATGAAGGTCGGCGCGGAAAACGGCAAAAGCCTCTGGGCCACCGCCAACGATCCGCGGATCACCCGCGTCGGGCGATTGCTCCGCCACACCCGCCTGGACGAACTGCCCCAACTGTACAACATCTTTATGGGCGAAATGTCCGTGGTAGGGCCCAGGCCCGAACGCCCCGACCTGGTGGTCGGGTTGACCCGGGAACTGTCCTATTACTCCGCCCGTCACCTGGTCAAGCCGGGCCTGACCGGCTGGGCTCAGATCAGCTTCCGCTATGGCAATACCATCGAGGACGCCAAGCGTAAGTTGCAGTTCGATCTATACTACCTCAAGCACATGTGTTGGGAGTTGGACATCATCATTCTACTACGCACCATAGGCACTTTCCTGCGAGGTGCGTGCTGACCGGCGGAGCCGTTTCTTTGTCGGACGTAGGGTGGGTGGAACCTCGCGGAGCGAGGTTCCACCCACCAACCGAGTTGTAGGGCGGGTTCTACCCGCCTTCCGCCTGAGTTTCGAATCAGTTTGTAGGTCGGGTCCGCAGACCCGACGTTTGGGATTCCCAACGGCATCGCCGGGGAATGTCGGGTCTGCGGACCCGACCTACAAACTTGCGCTAGGCCCGGCATTTATGCCGGGTATTGGAGTGGTTGCCTTTGCCCTCCCCCAGTTCCGCCCCGCCGCCGAAGGCGGCGGGGCGG
>JAGLWJ010000344.1 GCA_023133475.1 Phycisphaerae bacterium
TTGCCTCGTTGCCTCGTTGCCTTGTTGCCTCGTTGCCTTTTGCCTCTTGCCTCTTGCCTCTTGCCTGTATGCGTGTAAATGCGGGCGAAGATGGTGCCGTCGGCGCGTTGGGGACTGGTCCAGCGGAGGCGCCATGCGGGGTTTGCGTTCAACTTGTCAAGGGTGATGCCGAAGCGTTCGCCGGCACTGTAGTCGCCATCCCACAATAACACCGTGCCGGGGATGACGTCGGCGAGGACGTCAACGTGTGGGGTCGCGGTCAGGTTGTGAGACGATCCCAAGCAATATGATGCCCAAATGTTCGTGGTGATGAGCGGCTCGCCGGTCAGGTTTTGAGCTTGCAGCCACTGCACGGCGGCGGCGATATCACACGCATCCGGCGACCGGCGGTGCGGGCGGACAAAACAGGCGGGCAAAGCAACAGCACCAGCCAGCGCCATGAAAGCCAACAAACTCCGTTGCCTCTTTCGCCATACTAAAGTGCCTTTACTCTCCAGCAAGAGACCAGCCAACGCCGCAAGGGCGACCAATGCACACATCGCCCGGACCACAGGCCTAAGCTTGGCCAGCAGAAAAACCCACGCTTCGTCCGCGGGGCCCGGTTCAATCTCCACTCCGATCCACGCCACCACAACAGCACCAGCCAACCCCAACAAGGCACGACGCCGCAACGCGGGCTCCAACGCCGCTAAATGATTGACGGCATGCAAAGCCGCCAACGCTGCAATCGGAGCCGTAGCGACGAAAAACCGCGGATAACCACCCGAGGCAAAAGCACCTCGCCAGTAAAGAACCGATTGGGCAAGCAGGTGCACTGCATAAACAGCCGGCACCACCCACGCCCCACGCTGTCTCCACGGAAGCAGACAGCCTACGACGGCAAGCAACCCAACAACCGGGCCGCTGCCGGCAAGAGACTTGATGAACATCGTCAAAATCGTGCCCGAACCGTATTCGCTGATCGATGGGCTGTTCAGCAGGGACGCCATCGGCCAATGCCCCAGCAACACCACCCCGACCAGGTTGTGGGCCGCCAGCGACCACCCGAGTGCAACATACGCATACCAGCGAGCCTGTGCCCCACGCAACGCGATTAGCCACACCGGCACCAACACCAGCATCTCGTAACGGGTGACAAAGCAGGCCGACACAAAAACAGCCGACGCCGTCAGACGCCGGGTCACCAAAAACCACACCGCCAACGACAGGTAAAACGCAACTGCGGTCTCGGTCATGGTGTCATAAGCCAGCATCACAAAAAGCGGCTGACAAAAGGACAACGGGGCAATAAGCACCGCACGCCGCAGCCCTAACCGACCGGCGGTCAAGTATGCAAACCAGACCGCAACCCCGGACAGCACTGCCGACTCGACCCGACACGCAGCCCATCCAAACCGGGCAAACGGGAACAGCAGACAAGTCAGCCCAGGCCGACCCCACGTGTCCACTAGATACCCCGTGTCGCTCCACGCCCAGCGGGCATAAAGATAATGGGTGAGCCCGTCGTCCTGGTATCCCCCGTCGGAAGCGAAGGCCAACACGATCGACAAAACCACCCCCGCCAGGGTGATGGCCCCTGCCACAGCGTGGGCGGAGCGTCCCTCCTGTAGGGCGGGTTCCACCCGCCTTCTTTGGTTTGACGCTCCGGAGGCGGGTGGAACCCGCCCTACTTTACTGCGGTGAGGTGTCATCGGTGAGGGCATCGAGGAACGTTTGCAAAATGATCTGAGCAGCCAACCGATCACGGCGGGCCTTCCGCTTTTTCAAAGTGAGCTGGGCTGCTGCCAGATACTCGTCAGCCTGGCGCGAGGAAAGACGCTCATCCCATAGATGAACCGGTTGGCTCACCCGCTTGCTAAAAGCCTTGGCGAAACGGCGGGTGATTCGGGTCTGCTCCGAATCACTGCCGTCCATGTTCAGCGGCAACCCGACGACCCAATGGTCAACCTCGTAGTCCTTCACTGCGCAAAGGATTCTCTCGATCTGGGCATCCAAATCGCCGGTAGCCTCCACAGTGGCCAACGGTGACACGATGCAACCGCCCGCAGCACCGACAGCCAATCCGATCCGTTTGGTCCCGTAGTCTATCCCAACAAACCTACAGATAGCGATCTCCCCAGAACGTAGGGTGGGTGGAACCT
>JAGLWJ010000345.1 GCA_023133475.1 Phycisphaerae bacterium
CAGGTGTCAAAAGATATCTGTGCCCGGTCCACGCTTGCGTGGCCATAAGAAGCACGACGACTTTTCATCCAGTGATGATGTCTTCTGACCACAGTGGAGCACGATAACGACAGCAGTTTGTCAGATGGGGCCTTTGGTCTCTATTCCTCGGCGGGTGGGCAGGGCAATGTGTGGCACGGACAAGGCCCGCGCCAATACGCCTGTAACAACCACCAAAGCCTCGCCGCGGGCTTTGTCCGTGGGCCTGGGATACGGTGCCCACAAGACTATCGGCAGCGTGTAGACGGCCTGATACAGAAACCAAGGAAGGCCTCGGCAGTGCTATTCGTGTCATGGAGCAGAAAAGGTGTCGGAATGATTTCCTTGACATCACGAGCAGTCCTGGTAAGCTTTGGGCATGGGACGATCGCCACGTATCACGAAGCCCGGGCTTGTCTATCACGTCTTGAATCGGCGGGTGATGCGCCTGCCTCTGTTCCAGAAGGATGATGATTATCTCGCGTTCGAGCGGGTGCTGGCGGATTCGCTGGATCGCCCGGGCGCGCCGGGCCTGCTGGCGTGGTGCCTGATGCCCAACCACTGGCATCTTGTCGTGCACGCGGGCAAGCAGACGAATCTGTCCACGTGGATGCAGTGGATGACGGTGACGCACACGCACCGCCGGCACGCCCACAACCACACCGCCGGCGAGGGGCCGTTGTACCAGGGCCGGTTCAAGAGCTTTCCCGTGCAGAAGGATGCGCATTTTCTGACGGTGTGCCGGTACGTGGAGGCCAACGCCCGCCGGGCGAAGCTGGTGAAGCTGGCTGAGGCGTGGCATTGGAGCAGCCTGTGGGTTCGGCGGGGTGGCAAGTCGGTCTTGCGTTGCTGGGTGCAGCCTTGGCCTGTGAACCGGCCGCGGAACTGGCTGGCGACCGTGAATCGGCTGATGGACGAGGACGTGTTGCAAGATGTTCGACAATCGGTCACACGGGGCGTGCCCCTGGGCAACAAGGCCTGGAAGGCCCGCGTCGCGAATCGCCTGGGATTAGACATCACCCTTCGCCCACGCGGACGCCCCCCAAAGAGCACGAAAAAATCGTCCTGACACATTTTCCGGGTTCATGCGGCGGGTGGCGAAATCTTGGGTTACGCTTAGCATGGCGGGGCGATGGCGGTCGTCCGAAGGGTCGAGTCTGCCGACGCAGCCTTCCGCCGCCGGGTGCAGCGATTGGGAAAGCCACTCGCTAATGACTAAATGTGCTCTGACCACAAGTTGGCCGTTGACGACTCTACCTCGGGAGGTGAAAAACATGAAGTCTCCAATAGCCATGATGATCCCTGCCTTCACGCTACTCGCATTGCTGCTTTCAGGGTGTATCCCGGGGAGCACCATCGGCAGTGAAGCACAACAGGAGGTCGTCGTTCAACTTACAGATACGGGGTGCCGGACAGTTGAGAATGCTCAGGTAACGTTCACCCATGACTTTCGGGAATCCTTCACTATGGTTGGCATCCCCAACGATGACACCTCGTATCTTGACCGTAATCAAGAGGGCAGCGCTATCACCGACGCCACAGGGCATGCGTCATTGGTTCTGCCAACGGCAACAGTCTGCGATGTCGCGGTTCCTATCATCCCTGTTATCACTTTTACAAGTTGCCCCGATCCTTTGAGCGACCAAGTGACTGGTGAGTTGTATCTCTTCAGAGTGAACACCGAGATCACGTCGGAGTTTTTGCCCCTTCGGATGCGGCCTGGGGCAAGCGTGTCCGGCGAGTTCTTCACGCTTACAGTAGTCTCAATTGGCGAGGCGACGCCACGCGTTACGCAGCCGGCGGCCGGCATGGCCAAGCGTTTCCGACGATAGGCTTGCCCCCAGGCGTAGGGTGGGTGGAACCTGCCGTAGGCAGGTGGAACCCACCAACCCGGGACAAGTCCAAGGTCCAAAGTTTCGCTGGTTTCCAACTTTGGACTTTGGACCAGGGACTTTGGACTTATTAAGCGGCGTGGTGGGTTTCGCCCGCCTACGGCGGGCTCCACCCACCCTACAGAGAAGAAAAGGTGTCAGGATGATTTTCTTGACATCATGAGCGGTCTTGGTCGGCTTGGGGCATGGGGCGATCGTCACGCATTACGCAGCCGACGGCCGGCATGGCCTTTTTCGTGGAGGTGGAGGATTGCGGAAGGTTTCCCCCTATCGGGCAAAGGCCCGATAGGTTACCATGACGCCAAGTCGGGAGTGATGAGGCATGAGAAACATGCACGGGAAGGAGTGAGCGTCAGAACCCGGCCGCTCCCTTACGGTCGCGGTACTGAATCAGATGACGCTCACCCCACAGGAAAAACAATGATGCTCGCTATTACCAACATTGCGGAACTTGTCGTGGTTCAACCGGGGCCGATCGGCGGCCGGAGCATGGGCACGGTTCGGACGGTTAACTCCGCTGCCCTGGTGGCGGATGCGGGGCGGATCGTTCGCTTTGGCCCGGCGGAGAAGGTTGATATTCCGGGCGACGCCGAGGTTGTCGATGCCCGTGGTGGATGTGTGATCCCAGGCCTGATCGATTGCCACACACATACCGTCTTTGCCGGGTCACGCGAGAACGAGTTCGTCAAACGGCTGCGCGGCAAGAGCTACGCCCAAATTGCCGAAGAGGGCGGTGGGATCAAGGTCACCGTCGAGGCTGTCCGCAAGGCAAGTGTGGACGAGTTGGTCGAACTGGCTTTGCCGCGCCTGCGGCGGATGTTGGCCTACGGCGTGACCACGGTCGAGATCAAGAGCGGTTACGGGCTCACCGTCGTTGACGAGATCAAGATGCTCGAAGCGATAAAGCGTCTGAAAGAGTTGACTCCGCTCGAACTGGTTGCCGGCTACCTGGCGGCTCATACCGTCCCCAGGGAGTTTGCCGGGCGGGCGGGCGCCTACCTGGACGAAGTTCTGAAGCCGGACGTTCTAAGGCGTATTGTCGGCGAGGGCCTGGCGGAGTTTGCCGACGTTTTCTGCGAGCGGACAGCCTTCGACCTGGACCAGTCGCGGCGTTATCTTAATGCGTGCAAGGCGGCTGGGTTGACCCCGCGTCTGCACGCCGACCAGATCACTCAGATGGGTGCTTCGAGGCTGGCGGCTGAGGTGGGCGCTGCTTCCGCCGACCATCTCGAGACCATCGATGATGCCTCTCTGGCGGCTCTTCGCGTTGCCGGCACGATTGCCGTCCTGTTGCCTGCCTGTTCGTTGTATCTGGGGGTCGAGCAGGCACCAGCCCGCAAGATTCTCGACGCCGATGTGCCGGTAGCGGTGGCCACCGACTTCAACCCCGGCTCGTGCATGATCGAGTCCCTGCCGTTGACATTGGCCATCGCCTGCACCCAGATGCGGATGACCCCCACCGAAGCCCTGCTGGCTGCCACCGCCAACGCCGCAGCAGCCCTCAAGCGCCAAGGCCGCCTCGGAGCCATCGCCGAAGGCATGCAAGCTGACCTGGTGGTGTTGGACGTGCCCAACCATCACCGCTGGTTCTACGAATTCGGGCGCGACTGCGTCGCAACCGTCATCAAGCAAGGAAAACTCGTTTACCAACGATAAACTCCCCACGCAGGGGGAATTGAGAATTGAGAATGGAGAAGATGCCTCATCCCTTCATCTTTCGACCCTCAACGCGCTCCCCTACGGGTCGCCGCTAAACGCCCCGGTGCCGCCACGATTACCGTCTTCTCAATTCTCCATTCTCAATTCTCCATTCCCCCTGCGTGGGGGTGTTTAGCGGCGACCCGTAGGGGAGCGCGTTGAATGGAGAATGGGATGAAGGTTAAAAGATGAAGGGATGAGAGCATCTTCTCCATTCTTCATTCCCACCGCAGTAGCGGACATCTGCCGAGGGCGTTATGCTGCGGTTTTTGGTCTTTGTTCTATGGAACCATCGCCCATGTCGCAATCCACAGAAAGCGTTGCGTCTCCGATTGCTCGCCGATACTTGGCGCTGAAGTCCGCACGTGGGATCGGGCCGATCCTTGCTCGTCGCCTGATCGACCACTTCGACGGTATTGATGGAGTGTTCGAGGCGTCGGTGGCGGAGTTGGCTCGGGTCAAACGAATGAGCCCCACCCGCGCACGGGAGGTGCAGGCTGCCCGAGACAATGGGGAGGTCGAGCATGAGTTGGAATTGGCTGCTCAGCGTGGCGTGCGTGTTCTTTGCGAGCAGGATCATGAGTACCCGGCGGCTTTGAAATATCTGCCCGATCCCCCGGTGTGCCTTTACGTCAGCGGGGAACTTCGTCGGGAAGATATGTTGGCTATT
>JAGLWJ010000346.1 GCA_023133475.1 Phycisphaerae bacterium
ACTTGTCGCCGCTAAATACCCCGGCGCCGTTGCGAACGCCCACATTCTCCATTCTCCATTCTCCATTCGTAGCTGAAGCGTTTCAAAGACGTTATAGTCGTCGCGGCGGATGATCCGGTTCAGAAACCACTTGAGGTGCCAACGAAATGCGGCGAATGATCTCGATCCGTGCCCTGGTGACGGCGGCGGTGCTGGCGGCTGCCGTCGGCGATTCTATCGCTGCCAAGACGCAAACTACCGCAAATGAGGCTCTGTCGGCTGAGCAGGGGAAGGCAGATGACCTGTCGCACAAGGCGGATGACGGATCTCGCGACGACGCAACCCAACTCGACAAAAACCTTGTGGACAAGATCAAACAGCCCACATCCTGGTTTACCTGGGGCATGGACCTGCGGCTTCGCGAGGTCTACATCGGCAACGGCTTCACGCTCGACAAGAAGAACCCCGATCATGAGTGGCATTGGCAACGCATGAGGGCTCGATGGTGGGCGACGATTGCCCCAACCAAGGATTTGGATTTCAACCTCCGGATTGCCTGGGAAGGCAAACACTTTGATCGCCCGCTCGCCCGGGAGAACTGGCAGCCGACGTCCGTCGTGTTAGATCGCCTCAACTTCAAGTGGAAAAACGTCGCCGGTTTGCCGTTGACGATCCAGCCTGGCCGACAGGAACTCATGCTTGGCGACCGCTGGCTTGTCATGGATGGCACGCCGCTGGATGGATCATCGACGGTGTACTTCGATGCGGTTCGGATCACGGTGGACCTCGAAGATATCGACACGAGCCTCGACCTGATCTACCTGGAGCAGGACGCCGAGGGCGAGCACTGGATCTGCCCGATTCATGATGAGCACCGCCACCTGATTGAGCATGACGAAACCGGTGTGATTCTATGGTTCACCAATAAATCGCTGCCGCACACACAGCTTGACTGGTATTTCATCTACAAGAAAGATACGCCGGCATTGCCGAACGGCAATTTGGGTGAGCTTTACACTTTCGGGGTTCGGGCGGAGCATCGTTTTAGCGAACGGCTCAAACTCCGCGGCAATCTGGCTGCCCAGTTTGGGCGGAGGAACGACGCAAGCGTGTGTGCCCTCGGCGCTCTGGCCCGGTTGAGCTACTCTCTGCGGGACGATTGGCGCAGCTCACTGCGTCTGGACTACGAGTATCTCTCGGGCGATAAGCCGGGCACCGGCACGGATGAATCCTTCGACATCCTCTGGGGTCGTTGGCCCAGGTTCAGTGAGCTTTATCTCTACACGTACGGAGGCGAAACGAGAGTTGGTGGCGCAACCAATCTCCATCGTGTCACCGTCGGCTGGACCGGCCATCCCACGGGCAAGATGGAGTTACGGGCTGACTATCATCTTCTTTTTGCGGATCAGAACACCTATGGGGACCTTCCCGGCTTCAGCAAGAGCGGTTGCTTCCGTGGCCAACTGGTGGCCGGCGTCATGAAATACAAGTTCACGGAGCATTTGAGCGGGCACCTGCTGGCGGAGTTCTTCTTCCCAGGCGACTACTACTCGGATGAGAGGAACGATCCGGCGGCTTTCCTTCGGGCACAACTTCAGTTTACGTGGTAGGGGGTTGGCGATAAGTATTCAGTAAACCCGTGGTGTAAAGAAAGGCAAGAGGCAAGAGGCAACAAGGCGTCTGCGGATCCGAG
>JAGLWJ010000347.1 GCA_023133475.1 Phycisphaerae bacterium
ACCGCTAAAGCGGTGGGCCACCCACATGGAACTACTTCTTCGGTTCCTGCTCGGTCTCTGTTGGCTTGGGGCTTGGTTCCTCAGCCGGTTTCGCGGTGGGTTCTTCGACCGGCTTGGGAGCAGGTTCTTCGGCTGCTTTGTCTGCCGGCACCACCCGCGGGTCCCCTATTCGTATCACTTTCGGCTGAGGCCCCTGCTTAACCTCCACACTGGGCATATCGGGCGGTTTGGGCAGCAAGTGTGTGGGGATCGGCGGACCCACGAAGCCGGCATCCGGCTTGGGCATCCGCGTGGGTTTTAACGTTGGCTTTAGCGTGGGTATCGGCTTGGGGGCAGGTGCCAAAGTCACCTTGCAGAAAACGTCATCCAGGCGGTTGAGGCGATCCAACGCCGAACGCTGAAACGGTGTATTGGCAAAACGGGCATCGTCCCGAAGCTGCTCGAGCAGCTTACGAACCTTCTCCTTGTGTGAGGAATCGCCGTCCAACACGAATCGGTCGGACTCGACGCCAACCAAGCCATGCAAAGCCGTCCCCACCGCCAAGGAATTGCCAGGCAACCGCTCCTTCAACGCGCTGTAGGCCTGCTCCGCCTTGTCCAGATAAACCGGATCAGCCCCCTCCTCGCTCAGCATCGAAAGCCGCGCGGCAATAACCGCCTCAGTCGCCAGGACCTCGAACACCAGGTTGTCGTCCTTTGCCTCGTCGGCCAACTCCTGGAGCCTCTCGAAGCCCATGTTGATCTCTGCGTCGGTTCGCTTCTCGTTCGACTGGGTGAAGAAGGACTTCTGTGGAATGCCCTCAAGGCTTTGCCAGGCGTCTTTGAGTTCCTGTTCCGCCGTGCCGGCACGCGAAACGACAAAGGCGCCCACGATGAAAACCGCCACCACAACCGCCACCAGATAAAGCCCCCAACGCTGGAAGAAATCTCGTGCCCCTTCCAGCATTTGGACCAGATCATTGCTTCTAAGTTCTTGTCTTCGTTCTGTTCTCATGGACGATTCTGTGCCAGGGGAGGTGTTGCCCCCCGCTGCTCCTGTGCCACCATAACCTGCACCGAGGCCTTCTTGCCCAACACGCTATCTTCGCCGTGGATGTTGATCACGCACACTTCGCTCCCCTTGGCGAATCGCATGGTGAACTCACCCTTGATCGCGCTATCGCTCATCTTGGACCAGCGAAGTAGCGGCATCTGCTCCCGATAAAAACGCCGCACGGCAAACTTGTCCGCCCGACCGGAATACAAGTGCCGCAGGTAGGTCCGCGATTGACCGGTCGAGTGGTCTTCCATTGCCTGTTCCACAATGGTGAACCCAGCCGGCAATGGAATATCTTTTTCGTATGGTCGGCTGTTGGCAATCAGGCGTATTGCCTGTTCCTTGCCCGTGCCCGGCGTCTCACATCCGCTCACAAGCAACGCCGAAGCCAGAAAAACCGACCCAGCCACCAGCCTTACCACATGCGTCACACACACCATGCCGCACTCCCATACCCATCGGACCGATCCCGGTTCCGATCCAGACCGTTCCGCAAACCTCATAGGGTAGACCAAGCATCTCCCCCCGTCAACGCGCCGCTGCTGAAACTGTGTTGCGTGGGGTAGGGCGGGTTTCACCCGCCGCCGCTCCCTTACGGTCGCGGCACTGATCGGCGGGTGGCCCATCGCTTTAGCGGTGGGGGACGCGAA
>JAGLWJ010000348.1 GCA_023133475.1 Phycisphaerae bacterium
CTAAAGCGGTGGGCCACCCGCCCGAAAAAATCAGACGCATCACAGAAGATGGTCACACACACACACACCAATTTCCCGCCTCTTCTCTTCGTTTACGGGCAGTCGACGCTCCTGTCGAACACGAACTTCAGCACGCATCCGTCGCCGGTCTCCGAGTCCTTCGAATTCGTCGGGTTGGGAAGCGCCAAGAGTGTGGTTCCGCCGACGGTGACGGCCGTCGAGGCTGGATCCACGTGAAGCAGCCACAGGCTCGTGTACGTCTGACCCCAGTATGGCATGGAGTTGAACCCGCCGCCCACAGCCCATTGCTCCTCGCCAGTCGCACTGTCGAACTTGAACAGCAGGGTGCCCAGGGTCGCCAGGATACCGCCGTCGATGTCCATGTCAATGTCACCAATGCCGGCTCCACGCCACCGCGCACTGTACGTGGACCACTGCACCGTGCCCGCAGAGCTGATCTTCATGACAAACCCGTCTGAAGCGGCATCGCCGCCCATCGTGTTCGTCAGCGGAGCGTTCAGGTCGCCGGCACCGGCGTTGCCGCCGACGTAGACGTAGCCCGAACTGTCGGTGGTGACCCGCGTGCACCCGTCGCCCGAGCTGCTGCCCAGCAACAGCGACCACAGTACGGAACCGGCACTGCTAAGCTTGGCGACGAACCCGTCCTTCTCTCCGCCTCTCCACTGGTTGAACACGCCGGGCAGGTCATAGTCGACCTCCTCGCCGCGGAACAGCCAATACACCTCACCGGCCACGTAGATCGTGCCGTCGGAGTGAATCGTGATGCCGTAGACGGTGTCGCCCTGCCAACCGTTGATGTACGTGGACCACTGGGGCGCGCCCGAGGAATCCATCTTCATGACAAAGCCGTCGCTATTGGGATGAGGCACGCCGTGGATATCAGCGTGCGTATTGGTGGCATTCGGCAAGACCTCGTCGCCCACATCGCCCGCGACGTAAATGTGGCCGGCAGCGTCCACCTCGATCGCATTGCCGTTGCCCGAGTCGTACCCCACGTAGTAGGTCCACTGGAGAGCGCCGCTCGAGGCGCCCAGCTTGCCGACAAAGATACCCCTGCCATCGTTGAGCGCGGCGGGAAGATCTTCGGGGCCGGTTCCGGTGATGTAGACGTTGCCCGCGCCGTCCACGGCGATGCCGTTGCCCTGGCTGTTGTTCGAGCCTCCCAGATAGGTCGTCCAGACGACTGAACCGGAAGCGCTGATCTTGCTGACATACCCCTTCCACCAGACGTCGGCAGGGGGCGAGTTTGTAGCTGCGGGCATGTCCGTGGACTCGGTCGTCCCGGTGATGTACGTATTGCCCGTGCCGTCGACCGCCATGCCTCGGACATCCTCGCCCTGCGACCCCGTTCCGCCGACGTAGGTCGACCAGACGGGATCCGTCAGGCCGAGGTTGCCCGTTACGTTCTTGTCGGCATCCATTAGGATCGAGAGAGACGCGTCGTTGCCCAGAAAATCGTCCCAGTGGTCGAAGGCCCAGCCGCTACCGGGCGTGACGTTGATCGTGGCTGTGTCGCCTTCGTTGTACAACGCACTGGCAGGATCCGCGCAGCCCACGCCCACGAGTTCGGCAGTCAGGCGAACCTGGTCACCCTGCTCAACGAATACAACGGTGATGTTCATGTCAGAGGTGATCGTGAAGGAAGCCGGATTGCCCGTGCTGCTGTAGTCGCCTTCCCAGCGATCGAATACCCAGCCGTCGGCCGGGTCGGCGGTGATCGTCGCGAGTTCTCCGTCGTCGAAGACGTCCCACTCAGTGCCCGAATGGAAGGCGCTGCCCTGGCCTTGGAAGGAGAAGCGCAGCACGTGGTGCGTGTCTTCGGTAGTGCCCGTGTTGTCGTTGCCGCCGGCATCATCGTCGCCATCGTCGCCACCGGCATCATCGTCGCCACTGGTGTTGTCGTTCCTGTTGCCCGAGTCGGGTTCGGCAGACGGCCCGAACACACAGTTCATACTACCGATGGTGATCGTCGCATCAAAGTCCGCGGACATCTCGATGCACATCCTGAAGGTGCCGTCGAGCACATAAGCCAGAGCCTCGCGCGGGAGTTCGAGCGAGACCTGATCGAGCGACGGCGCGCCGTCGGCGAAGGTGATGCCGAATGTGCCGATGTTGATTCCATCTTCGCAGGGGTTCTGGGAATCCCTGCCGGCGATATAGATGACGGCCGTGGCTGAGCCCGTCAGAATCCCCTCAGCGGCGGCCTTGAGCTTCGGGATGGTCAGTTCCTTCGCCTCAATCTGGTTCAGATCCAACTCGATCGCGGCACTTGACGGCGTGTCTGCCGTCGCCCCCTCAAAGAGAGGAATCTCGGCGGCCTTGGCAACCGCGACGCCATCCGCCTTCACTTCGAACACGCCGGCGGTCCCGAGCGTGAACGTGTGCGTCGTGTTTCCCAGTGTGATCCCAATCGCAATCCCATCACCGTCCGGGCTGGTTTGGACCGATACGGAACAACCGACCAGGAAAAGCAGCGCACCGGCTGCCACGAGGCTCACAGACGTCCACTTGTGCAGTTTCATTTCAGACTCCTATGCAGATGGTGTAATCATCAATATCCACAAGACCCACGTTCCGGCTCACCATACAAGTCACCGAGGACGGGCACCGGTGTAAGCCGAGATTTCCCATTTACCAGACCTCAACCCGTCATTATACCAAGGCGGGCTGCCCGATTCAAGCGACAACAGCTTTTCTCGTCGTAATTAGGGGGCATCATACCTATAACCAGGAGACATCATGCCTATTTCCTGACATGCGGTCACGCGTTGTTGTTCCCGGTCATCCGCATCACCTCACGTAGCGGGGAAGCGCCCCTACACCGTGTTCTGACCCCTCGCAAGCCTGGTCGAAAACCCGAGTGGCCACCCCAATAGGTATGATGTCCTCTGATTTCTATTTCTGACGATGATCGGGTTGTGCCTCCACTCAGTCGAAGAGCTTTTCGCGGGCTGCGTCAGCGATCGCGACGACTGCGGGATGCTTCACTTTCCTCTCCACGGAAATGGCGTAGAACCGCTCCCGCACGGACTCCAGGCGGCCGATGACCCGCACGCCGTACTGCCGACGCACCTCCTTCTCGATGACGTCGGGCGCGGCAAACAGACCGGTGCCGGCTTGGCCAAAGACCTTGAGCAAGGCGCTGTCGTCAAACTCCCCGACGACCAACGGGCGAATGCCCTCCGAATCGAACCAGAAGTCGAGTGAGCGCCGTAGCGAAGTATTGCCGGCGGGCATGAGAAACGGTGCTCCGTCGAGCGATCGGGCTGTCTGACAGGATGAGGTCCAGTTCGTGAATCGCCAGCCTGGCCAGCCGTGGGTGAACATGGTGGACTCCTGTGAAAGCTGTCCGCGACTTTGTCGAGTGAAGCCGTGGCGCAGGCCTGCTGGAGCCCGTCGGAGGAATCCCTCTGGCCTCGTGTGTGGGATTCGGGTATGCTGAGGTTCGGCGTGTTGACACGTCGTTGGAGGCACTGGGCAGAGATGCAAGCTGACAAACTTCTCGAGAAACTGGGATACGATGAGTCTCCCAACTTCTTGCGGGGAAACAACTTGACCCGAGCGCCAGACTACGGGCACATCTTCCGGCGTGCGATAGAGAAGCCGTGTGGGCTTCAAGGCGTCTACGCGCTTCGCGATCCGCGGGCTGCTGGTGCACCTCCGATCGTGCCAGTGGTCTACGTTTGCCGGGCGGCCTCACCAGCCGATGCCGATGAGATCCACCGCCTTGTTTGGAATCAGGATGTTGTTCCGTTTGTTCTCGTTTACACACGCGAAGACATCAGGCTGTACTCTGGCTTTCGGTGCCAGGACAGCACCGACAACTTTGAGCGAGGACTGTTGCTCCTCAAGGCGTTCAACGACATTGACGAGATCGTCGGCGGTTTCCACGCTGAGGCGATCGACAGCGGCAGGCTGTGGAAAGAGTGGGGGCTGAAAGTCACGCCCGAGACGCGGGTCGAGTGGGAGCTGCTCGAGAATCTCCAGAGACTCGACAAGTGGCTGCAAGGCGACGGGTGCTTGAGGCGCGAGGCTTCTCACGCCCTGATTGGCAAGTATGTCTACCTCCACTACCTCAAAGACCGCGGCATCCTCTCCCAACGCAAGTTAACTGACTGGGGTATCGCCGAACACGAGGTTTTCGGCCCTCGCGCCGAATTGCCAAAGCTCGAAGCGCTCGTCTGCCGCCTTGACGACTGGCTCAACGG
>JAGLWJ010000349.1 GCA_023133475.1 Phycisphaerae bacterium
GCCTGTTGTACCGCCGGCTTCCAGCCGGCATCCTGCCGGCTGGAAGCCGGCGGTACAACAGACTGGACGGGTTTACTGAATGTTTACGAGTGGGCAGCCTCTGGATTTTGGGTCCGCGTCATGCAAGGTTGCCCTGTATTGTCAGGCGCATGCTGGTATACTTTGGGTGCCCCCCACGGCTAAAGCCATGGGGCATCCAACCATCAGTGCATGCGTCACGGAGCACAAAGAACGATGTCTAAAAGAAGGCAACCACAACAACGTCCCCGACGCTTGCTCTGGCCTATCTTCTTTGGCTTGGCGTGTCTGTTCGTCTGGGCTTCGCTGTTGACGTTTGATGTTGGGGATTGGCCTAACCCGCACCAGTACCCGCACCACCATCCGCCTCACAATTCCTGTGGGCAGACGGGTGCGTTTCTGGCCTACACGCTGTTTTACTACATTGGTGACGGGGTTTACCCGCTTATTCTGTTCCTCAGCATGGCGACGGGGATGTGGTTGTTTAACGGCAAGATTCCCCACCTGCTCCAGCGTGGGTTTGGTCTGGTGCTGTTGTGCTCGGCGACGGCGGCTGCGGTGCATCTGATTTCAGCCGGCGGCTCGAACACGTTGCCGGAGGGCGACGGCGGGGTCTTGGGCACGGCGTTGGGCGACTTTCTGCAGGCTCGCTTCTCCGGCCTGGGAACGGTGTTGGTTTTGGGGTATGCGTTCATCATGGGGATGCTGTTGAGTGCGGAGGGGTGGGTCCTGCGATTGCCCGGGATGCTGAGGTGGATCGGGTCAGCCTCGGGCGAAGCGGTGGCAAAAGCCCGCGACGCAGCCAATGCCGTGGTGCCTCGGATCGCTCATTCCCCCACATCGGGTGCGGTTCCGGCTGACCGCGATGCACCCGAAGCCCCCGAGAGCACCTGCGAGATCAAGATCAACTCACCACGACGCAGGCGGGCGGAGACTCACGAACCGGGCGATCCAAACCAAGGGCGGCTGTTTGACGATACCGGCGTGGAGGACGAGACTAAAGACCCGCAGAAAACAGCAGCCCTCCCGAGTGAGGATGACGAGGAGCCCGAGGAAAAGAAAACCGCAACTCGAAAACTCGCCAAAAAGAAACAGCAGCGTCACTCGACCAAACTCACAACGGTTGAGCCCAAAACGGGCCGTGGCGAATTGGTGGTCAATGTTTCGCAGCAGCAAGAACCGCCGCCGACTGAAGCCTATCCGCAGTCCATGAAAGAGTGGAGCTTCCCGCCGGTTCACTTGTTGCATCAGTCGGAATACCAATTCTCAGACAAGCATGAATCGGTGGTGCGGGCCAAAGCCAAGGTGCTCGAACAGACCCTGGGCGAGTTCCGGCTGGACGCGCGGGTGGTGGAGATCGACACCGGGCCGGTGATTACACTATACGAGTTGTCCCTGGCGCCGGGGATCAAGGTGTCGCAGGTTTCGTCGTTGTCCAATGACATTGCACGGGCACTACGAGCCCCTTCAATTCGCATTGTGGCGCCCATTCCGGGCAAGAACACCATCGGGGTGGAGGTTCCCAACGCTAACAAGGAGAAGGTGCGCTTGCGTGAGTTGCTGGCATTGGCGGGTCCCCAGGCGAGCAGGATGGCTTTGCCGCTGTTTTTGGGCAAGGACGCGGGGGGTAGTGTGTTGGTGACGGACTTGGCCCGTATGCCTCACCTGCTGATCGCCGGCACTACCGGGTCGGGCAAGAGCGTGTGCCTCAACTCGATCATCGCCGGCATCCTGATGACCCAACGGCCGGACCGCTGCAAGCTGATCCTGGTCGATCCCAAGATGGTGGAGATGAGCCACTTCAAGAACATCCCCCACCTGATGTCACCTATTGTCACGGACGTAGCCCAGGCGGAGAGCATCCTCGAGTGGGCGGTGACCAAGATGGACGAGCGCTACGAACTGCTGGCAGAGGCTGGGGTCCGCAACATCGTCGGGTACAACAAGCTCACCCGCAAGGAGATCGAGCAGCGTTTCGCACCGACCAGCAACGCGGAATTCGCCAGGATACCCAAGCGGATACCTTATGTGATCATTGTTATCGACGAGTTGGCTGACTTGATGATGACCTCTCCCAAGGAGGTGGAGCATCACCTGTCGCGTCTGGCTCAGAAGTCGCGGGCGGTGGGCATCCACATCGTGGTAGCCACCCAGCGCCCCGAAGCCAAGGTGGTCACCGGGTTGATAAAGAGCAATCTGCCATGCCGGATCGCGTTTCGGGTGGCTTCGCGGATGGACTCGCGTATCGTGCTGGATCAGAACGGTGCGGAGGTGCTCATGGGTCAGGGTGACATGTTGTTCCTTCCGCCGGGCTCTTCCAAGCTGCTCCGTGCCCAGGGCACTCTGCTCGAGGAGGACGAGCTACACGCGATGATAGATTATCTGTGCGAGCGGGCTCAGCCGGAGTTCCACCCTCAGCTCGTGCAGCTCCGTCCGAGTGCGGGCGGGGTGCCGGCTGAGCGTGACGAGCTGTTCGACGAGGCGGTCGAGATCATTCTCGACAGCGGGCGTGGTAGCGTGAGTCTGTTGCAGCGGCGTCTGGCGGTGGGCTACTCGCGGGCTGCCCGCCTGATCGAAGCGATAGCGGAGGCGGGCATTATCGGGACCCACAAGGGTTCGGTCGCCCGCGAAGTGCTGATGACCCCACAAGAGTGGGAGACTTTGCACGCTCAGCGGGACGAGGAGGAAACCGAGGATGAGGGATGAGGAATGGAGAAAATGAAAAATTAAAAATTAAAAATGGAAAATGGGGGGATGGGAGACGTGATGAATGGAGAATTGAGAATGTGAACGCTCGCAACGGCGCCGGGGTATTTAGCGGCGACAAGTTCGTAGTGTTTAGCGGCGACCCGAAGGGGAGCGTGGAGTGTGGAGCACGGGAATTATGGGAAATGTGGAATCGGCGATGCTTTGTTCGCCAATTCCAACCGTTCAGCATGACGCGGCGGGTGAAACCCGCCCTACACTTGCTGCTTCGTCGCCTTGTTGCCTTGTTGCCTCTTGCCTCTTATCTGTCACTTCTCTGCGTCTCTGCGTTCATAAATAGTCCGGGGTATATCGTCACATGTGCCCGCAGTGAACGACTTGAGTCAATCGCTCCTCTGCCCGAGGGGCGCCCGTGACGAGGTTGAAGTGATCGCCTTCGTAGTCCAGCGTGTGCCGCCTGCAACTGCCCGCCGTTTCCGGCCCTACCGCCAATACCGTTCGACCACCGTACTTGAATACCTGGTCGTCCGGGAACCGACGGTCGATTTGAAGCTCTCCACCGTGAACCGAGCCTACGAAACGGACGCACCTGTCCGGCGGGATGCTCTCCGCATCCAAAGCCTCCTTGAGTGCAAGCCCCGCGTTGTTGGTGATTCCTTTCATCAGCTTACTCCTCAACTCCGGCAACCCTCGTTAGCCTGCATTTCTCACACATTGTCGGTTCAACGCTAATTGCGGTAACTCCCTACCTCTCAATTCTCTGCGGTCTCTGCGTGCTCCGCGGTGAAATATCCGGGCTAATAGTGATTATCGGCATCGAGCACGTTTGCCTGGATTGTGTCGGGCAAATTGTCGATATACCAGTTAATTAGCAAACGTCGTCCGAATCTCGTCAAATAGCTCAGCCAATCGCAGGAGCACGAGTTATTCTTATCAGCGATCTGGACCATACTTTGCTGGGTAATGACCAGGGGCTTCAAGCCTTTGCCAAATGGATAGCGCAATGCCGACCCGCTCAGGCGCTGGTCTATGCCACCGGAAGGTTCTTTGACTCGGTGGTCGAGCTGGTGGAGACGACGAGCCTGCCCGCCCCGGATGCCGTAATCTGCGGTGTCGGCACCGAGATTCGCCTCTTCCCATCAGGGGAGTTGGTCAGTGAGTGGCACCGGCACTTCCCACCAGGCTGGGACACCCGGCGTGTCCGAGAACTACTCTCTTCGCTGCCGAACGTGAGCGTTCAACCGAGTCGGTGGCAATCAAAATTCAAAGCCAGCTTCTATCTGGAGAACGCCTCATCGGACGAGATTGACAACATCTTCGAGATGCTGTGGAGTGAGTCTATTCTGCCCACGATTGTTTACAGCTCGAGTCGTGATCTCGATGTGCTGCCTGCCGGCGTCAACAAAGGGACTGCCGCGGCATTTTTGGCTTCGGCTTGGGGCCTCCCCCGGCACAAAGTGATGGTAAGCGGCGACTCAGCCAACGATCTTGCCCTGTTCGAGCAGGGGTTTCAGGGGATAGTGGTCGCCAATGCCCACCGTGAACTGAAAGTGTTGGAAGGGCCTTTGGTCTATCACGCCGACAGACCCTACGCCATGGGCGTCCTGGAAGGATTGAAGCACTGGATGTCGCCGGTTGCTTCAGTCGCGGAAAAAGGGGGACATCCCACTTTTTGGACACCTTGCCGGGTGCCATGCCCACGCTTGCGTGGGCATGTATTGCGTGAGG
>JAGLWJ010000035.1 GCA_023133475.1 Phycisphaerae bacterium
AAGGGTGGCAACTGGAGTCGCGGCTTGGCCGCGAGACAGCCGCCAATGGGCGGACCCTGCTTGGACAATACTTCGCATCCGCCGAACTGGCCGACGCACTGGCCGATGACTGGTGGGACCTGGAGACGTTCGAGCCGATCGTCCCCGGCGAAGTGACACAGCCGATTGCGCTGGTGGAATCGGTGAAGCTGTGCTTCAACCCCGCCGGGCGACCGAACCGCCTCCGAAGGCCAATCAGATTAACCTATCCAGGCAAGTGCGGCGAAGACGATTGCACGGTGGATATCTACGTGTTCACTGACCCGGATAGCCCGCACGCTGAGCCCTGGACCTACCACCAGGCGTTGCAGTACCTGTGGTTCGTTGCGATGTGCGACTCGGTGGTGCGGGCGGGGAACCTGTTCGACCCGGAGGCGGCGATCAATCTCGGCCCCGGCGGAGTGCCCACGCACCGGATGGTGCCAGCCGACGTGGGGACCCTCGAGCCGGGCTGGCTCAAGGCAATGGTGCGGCACTGCGAGACGTTCGCGCCCGAGGGGCGAACGATTGTCGAAGCATTAGTGCTGCTTAACCAACTGTGCGGCCTGCGGTTCTGCGAAGGGATCGACAACCTCGCCGGTGAGCCGGTGTCGCGGATGCAGTTCTGGGCGCCGGGGGATAATCAGCAGGTGGAGATGCTGGAGGCGGAACTGGACGGCTCGCCGTTTAACCTCGGCGGAACGCCGCGAGACCCGGAAACCGATCTGCTACTCCGCAACAACGTGACCAACGCGCGGGTGCTTCGCGACTGGACCAACGTGATTAACCATGTGCGAGTAGTCGGCGATCGCAGATACTTCGTGCTCCGCGTGGGGCTGCTGCCGTTGTGGCAGCCGCACACCGGCTGGGACGGGATTACCCAGGACCCGGGCGAACTGGTGGACGCGGCGACGGGGGGGGCGGACTTCGAGTTGCAAAAGGATTCGCTGTGGTATCAGCGGCACTTCCCTGGCGGATCACTGTGGGCGACCGGCGAGAATTCGATTGCCGGGCGACTGTACGGCGCGGACTTCGGCGCGGAACTCGACCCGGCGGTCTATGACCGTCCTGACCCGCCTTACGATAACTATGGCGCGATCGACTGGGCGGCGATGGGGACGTGGGGGCCGGACGGCGCACCGGCGGGGCTGGTGCGCCGCCGGCGGCGAATCATGCCGCTTACCGCCGTCGATGGTGCGGGGTAAGGCGTGGGAGTGGTGCTCGAAGTCAGTTGGGACGGCGGCGAGAACTGGTATCAGATAGCCACCAACGAATTCACCACGATCCCGTCGATCGGAGCGGTCCGGATCACGAAACAGAACCTGCTGGAGTTTGGGCGCGAGGTGCTTGACAGGATCGAGGAGGAAGCCGGGGGCAAGCCGGTGCGCAACTACTACCACGCCTATCTGCTCAGGCAGTTCCGGATTCGTGTGACGGCACTGGTGGACCTCGACGATCGGGTCGCCGGCGAGGCCCTCGACCCGTGGACCGTCATGGGGCGGGTGGGGCCGCTGGGCACCCTCTCCGCGTCACAGACGGTTTTGCGAGCGGGGGAGTTCGGAGCGGTCGATACACAACGTTTCACCGACCACGACTTCGTCGCCAACGGGGATAGCGACGATGCGTCGAAGGCCGGTGATTGCGCATGGGGCGTGCTGCAACACCACGTGGCTCCCAAGACGAGCGCATCGCCGGTGATGCCATGGCTGGACATCCCCGACCGCTACTCGATCGGGATGCCGATCGGCGGCATTCGACGATCGGCCCTGAACACCGACAACGATCTGACGTTCACGGCGTGGCTGGGACCTGGCGGGCTCCGCCCGGAAGTGGTCGGCAAAATCTATCGGCAAAACGTCGAGGGGGCAAGCACGGAACTGATACTGGAAGATTACACCTACGCGACGCCGTATAGAGGTTGAATGGAAAATGGAAAATGGAAAATGGAAAATGCGGAGAATAGGCGACCGCGACATGGCGGGCGGCATTCCCCCTCTTCTCTGCGTTCTCTGCGTCTCTGCGTTCATCTATCGGAGTAGCGTGTAGTGGAAACCTTGAGCATCACTATCCCGGTTGGCGAGGTGTACACCGCCGGCGACTACGCCGACGTGTACGTTAATGATGTGAAGTTGAACAACTCGCCGTTGGCGTTCTTCCCCGGCCAAGCGACGCAAGACGGGCTTATGGGCGGGCGGTTCATGGGCGCCCAACACCTGGACAGCCGACCGCGTGGCGGGCTGTTTGGCGGCGGGCTGTTCGACGGGCTGCTTGGCGAGCCAGGGCAGACGATCACGGTGACCACCCCGTGCCTGTACCACGGGCTCAAAGAGGTGCGGGTCAAGGTCTTCGATCACCTGGGTAATGCGTCGCCGGGCGACCCGGCAGAGGTGACAGTGTTCCTGCACACCGGCCCGACCGCACCGAAGAACCTGCGGTTCCAGGCGCAACAAGGCTCCGGGCCGGTGACGTTCGAGTTTCGACCTAGTGTGGAGCTTGCAGTATGACTTTCCCAAACGAGGCTTATCCGGCTGATTCGGTTATCCTGGCGTTGGACGGCACTACCGACGACCAGACAGGCCTGGCACACGTCGCGAAGAACACCGGCCCGACCAGCACGCCGACGCTGGAGATTCAATTCAACCGTCGGCTGAATCGGCAGAACGCTATCCTGGCGGTGGTCAACCAGGGGCGGGTGGTGGACGAAGGCGGGCTGGACGTCGGCGTCTTCCCGTTGCTGTTCCGCTACCAGAATGCCGAGAAGAGCTTCACCGGTGCCACCGGGCAGACGCTCTCCGACAACACCACCACGTATATCTGGCTCGACTCCAGTGCGGCATTGCAAACCGGGGCTTCATTCCCTGGCGACCCGACCACCTATCTGCCACTGGGCAAGATCACTACAGCCGGCGGGGACGTCACGGCAATCGAGGATAAGCGACCCAGTGCGTTGTTCGAGATTCCGCTGTGGGACCCGGGCACGGGGTTTGCTTCGGCGGGAGCGAATAGCGACATTACCTCGTTGACGGCACTGACCACCTCAATTGCACTCAGCCAGGGTGGCACCGGCGCGGTCACGGCCGCCGGGGCCCGGACCAGCCTCGAAGCGGCCAAGACGGGGGCGAACGCCGACATCACCTCGCTTACCGGGCTGACCACGCCGCTGACGGTGGCACAAGGTGGCACCGGGGCCGCCGTTGCGGCGGATGCCCGCACCAACCTCGGCGCGGCGGCGAAGGGGAGCAATGCCGACATCACCGAGATCACCGGGCTGACCACCGCACTGTCAGTTGCCCAAGGTGGCACCGGTCAGGCTACAGCCAACACCCTGCCGTACTCGCCGACTATCCACATCCCCGGAACCCTGCAAGCAAAAGTCTATGAGATCGAGTGGGTGGTGCCGGTGGCGTTTACGCTGCTCAACGCCACCGGCAGAGTGGCGACCGCGCCAACCGGTGACACGCTCATCGTCGATGTCCGAGTGGACGGTAGCTCGATCTTCGCAAACCAGACGGAGATGATTAACGTCGCGGCGGCGTCCCAACAAGACGTTTCCGCCACAAAGAACCACTCGGTTTCGGCAGGCGACGTGATCACTGTCGAAGTGGAACAGATCGGTTCGTCCACAGCCGGGTCAGACTTGACCGTGGTGCTTAACGGGCGAACCGCGCTACAAACATAGGAGCCAGGTGTGTCAGACCCAATCGTTAATCCGGAAGCGATAGTGTTTGTTAACGAGAGATTGCGCCCTATTTGCGAGCGGCTGGAAGGGCTGCATGCGGAATTCGGTAGCCTGTGGTGCAAGTGGCTGCTGGTGAGCGAGCACTTCGGCGACACGCAGGCGGTCGTGGACGATGGGAGGGAGTCAGAGGGTGTGTCGCGGCTGCTCGGCGGGGACGTGGGCAACGTGATGGCGCAAATCCAATCGCTGTCGACGTTACTTAACGGAGCGGGCGTGATGGATGTGATTCGCAAACCGACCGTGCGTCCGTTACCGGTGGGCACTTAACATGAGCACTTATTACGTCGACAACGATGTTGGGGCGACGGGGGGGGCGGGGACCCAGCAGGACCCCTACGGTATAGAAACCGCCATCGCGGCGGCCTCCGCTAGCGACGTGTTCTATTGGCGCGGAGGCGGCGAGGGGGACGTAAGTGTCGGGCATGCGCTGAATTTCAACGCGGGCGGTACAGCCTCCGCCCCGGTATGGTGGATCGGCACCGATGATGACTGGAATCCCATCCCGCGCGGGCAGATGCCGACTACCGGCGTTGATGCCGACAATGGGGCCCACAACATTGTCACAATCACTGCCGGGCATCAGATTTTGAAAAATCTCCGGATTCATAACGCCCTACAAGGACGAAATGGTGCGCAGATTGGATGCGGCATTTCCGCGCCTCGGGTGATCCTGGACAATTGCGTGGTTCACGACTGCGCCACGGCTATCTCGGCGGCTCAGCGGGGACTCATGTTTATTGCGTGCCGGGGATACGACACAAATCTGGGTTGGGATATTACCGGGACGCCGCTCGGGACCACATGTATCGCGTGCCAAGTAAATGACGCAGACAGCCATGCGTTCAAGACGCAGGCAACTGCCACGTTTCTATGTTGCCTGGCTTACAATATCGGTGGCAGTGGTATCGAGTATTTCCGCGACCAAGCGTTGGCACATATGCTGACTGTCGACCATTTCTCGGCCTACGATTGCGTGGATGGGATTAGGGTGGCGACTACATTTTCAGATACCTATGCGAACGTATTCAGCGTGACCAATAGTATCTTCGACACCTGTAGCGGTTATGCGGTCAAAGTCACGCTGCCGGTTGGCCAGCTAGGATTCATCTCTGCCAATGCCAGTCGCAACTGCACCAGCGGGCAGGTCACCAGTGGGCGGCCGGGGCTGATAAACGAGGACTGGCACGCTTTGGCTTTTTGCCCATTTGTTGACGCGAGCAACGGCGACCTATCGCTGGTTCGTAACGCACAGGTAATCGGTGCGGCTCTGGACGGTGGTGACCTTGGGGCACTGCAACGCCAAACAGGCAAGGTGGTTTTACCAGTGGTGGGGCTATAGAGAGGGTAAAAGGTGGACTACGCAAAAAATCAGGCAAACCCGGTCTTTCTCGTGCCGCTGGTCGATCAGTACGGAGCGCCGGCGACAGGCGTTGTCGATCCCGATGTTTACGTGGTGACGGGCCAGGGGGCCACTGCAACCGTCGTCGCTTGGGTGGGAAACACCGATTTTACTTGGCAGGAACTGACGAGCGGTGAAGCGACCAAGGGTGTCTACAGGTTGCGGCAGATGGATAGCCCGAATGTTGACGCCGTCGCCGACGAACTGCTTAGCGCCCACACTACTGAGGGGTCCCTGGCAGCCCTGCTCACGCGGCTGGTCGAAGTGCTGACCACTAAACGAGACTTTGACCTCACCACCGGCGTGCAGACCCTGTACAACGTGGCCGGCGACACGGCACGCTACACCGTAACGCCGAGCACGCCAGACGCTAATACGGCGAGAGAGACTGTCGAGGTGGTCTCGTGAGTTGCGGGCTATGCGGGCGTTTAGAGATGGCTCAAAAGGCGTTCGAAACGCCTTTATGGGCGTCGCGTCAGGGCCTGCTACGGGCGCGGCGGCGGCTGTCTCTGCCACGCGCCGGCGGGTGGTATAACCTCTATCGCGGAGCCACCGCCGAAGCGATTGACTTTGGCGCTCCGGTCGGCCAGGCGGGGCGGGGCAGCAGCGCGATCGCCGAGTTCCCAACGCTGCACCCGACAGGTAGTGGCACCTATACGTACTGCGTTGTCGGCGTTGGGCCGGGAGGGCACGAGACCGAGCCCGACTCAAGCGCGTATTACGAGATCACCTTCGAGAATGGTGTGCGGGTGCCCCCGCCGCCGGCAGCGCCGGTGTCCTTCTCCATCCAGCCGTACCGCGACGGGCGGGCCCTGTTCACCGTGGTCGTCGATCAGTCGCGTGGGCGGGTGCCGACGGCGACGCTGCGATGCTATAACGACGGGGGCGCCGGCGGCGGCGTGGACTACGGAACGCAAGTCGGCCCCAGCGTCCCGGTGCCGACATCCGGGCGACAGGTGCTGCGGTTCGTGATTGACCCCGACTTGCCCCACGAATCCAACGTGGGCTGGTCCGTGCGGGCACTGTCCGCCGAGAGCGTGGAGGAACAAAACACGCAGGTGGCCTACGCCCTGGTGGACTCGGAGGGGCCGCCGCCGCTAAGCAGCTTTACCGTGGAGTGCCAGGCTGATGGCTGCAATTGACCCCGTCAGGTTGCTCGACCAGCACCGCCGTGCAGCAGCCCTCGCCGTTGCGGAGCTTCAGCCGCCGCCGTGGAATGCACCCTGGAACCCTTCCTCCGCCAGCGGCGGGTCTGCCAGTAGACAGGTGGTGCCGGTGCGGGTGGTGGCTGTCCACGAAGCGGCAGAAGAGGGCAATGAGCAGGGGCCTTATCTTGAGGTGGCGCGGCAAGCGATCACTTTGCCGTCCGCCGCCAAATCCTTCAGTCTTGTCTATGAGGATTCACCGGATCAGTGGCTGGAAATTTATTCCGACCTGGACAGCGCTCCGGCAACCGCGCCCTACCCCCACCTCGTTGCCTGGTTCGCCGCCAACGATATCGCCCTTGCCAGCGGCTTTACGGTGGAGGCTGTCGTCGCCGGCGAGGAGTGGACGGTGACTGACGGTGACATCGCCTACACGGTGGAGGTGGCCGGCATGGGGGCGGAGTCCGCCCTGACCGCCACGGGCCCCGCCGTCGAGGAAATCACCTATGCGGACGACGGCGACCCATTCACCGCCTGGCCCGACGCGGCGGTCATGCAAGCCTTGGCGGCGGAGGCGGAGTGTGATTTAGAAACGTTCTACGCCGAGGGTGACTACCGCTGGGCGTTTCTCGTTGATGCAGTTTGGGTGGTGCTGGCCGGGACAAGTGGCAGAGAAACCATCATCGTTAAAGTGATCAGTGGCGGCAGCAGCCTTGTTACTGTCCGTAAATATGTTTGGAACTACCCGAACTGGTCCCCTGTTGGTGACGAGTTTGAGGTGCGAGCGCACCCCGGGTCCACTGGTCTCGATTACGAAGTGGCGAACCGCTATCTGGCCTTTCGTGTACGCGACGACTGGTGGCTCGAAGCAGTGCCCAAAACGTTCGGGCTCAGCGGGACCTACACTGTCGTGGTCGGTTTGACGTTTGACGATGACGGCTGTCTCACGGCGTGGCAGACAAAAGGCTTCCGGTTTGGAAACGGCCTTTTAGTGGCGGTATTATGACTGTTCATCAGGTCCCCAACGCGACGGATTGCTACTGCTGCGCACCCCCCAGCACATGCCACGGCGTCGACTGGTTGGGCTGGCCTGCCAGTATGATGATCGCGTGCCTTCCGGTGGCGGGATGGGCTTCTGGCGCGGGAGGGTCTGAGAGGGCTAGCGGTATTGTTGGGTATATGTACCTGGGCACCGGCTTTTGCGCATATACGGCCGGTACAGAGGGCACGCGGGAACCGCGAGGTGATAATTGCGGCGAGCTTACAGCGGACATGCTTGAGGAGTGCAGTCCCTTCTTGAATACGAATCTCTGGCACGCGGCCGCCCCGGACCCTTGCACTTGGGAGGTGTTTTGGTTCTTCTGCCATGCGCTGATCCTGCTTGGGCCCTCCAACACCACCGTGATTTGGTGCGCCGGCGCTATCTACCACTTCGACCCAGACACTTGCGGCCCGGGGATGGCCTGTGGTTGGGGCGGCTACAAAACTTTCTGGGCGAATCGCACGCCAATCGGAGGGCCTTATGCTGACGAGCAGGCGCTGGCGGCCGCCGGGCCGGCCGTAATCAGGGGGACATATCAGTGTGACGACGCCACGTTTATCGTCGGCTAGATTCCGGAGAGCGTAAGTTGTGCTGACTCGCGACGACATGGAAATTTCAACTGGGCGGCGGGAGGCGACAATCAAGAGCCCTGGACGTTGCCTTGCGTACGGTGTTCCAGTGCATCTGTCACCACGGAAGCTGTTTGACACGTTGGCAACCAACGATCGCACGCAAGAGGTACCGGGCTTTTCGTTTAGCGACTTTAAGCGGTTGTGCGTTGAGTACCAGGAGGCGGTGCGTCGGCCCAACGCGGTGGCGAAGGTTAAACAGTTTGTCCGCACGGTATCCGGCCCGAAAGTGACTCGGCGGGTTTTCGACGCTCGCATGGCTAAGTGCGCGTGTTGCCCGCAGCACCGAATGACGGCGGGGAAACACTACTGTGGTGCTTGTGGGTGCCCGAATTGGCGGCTCGCGGAGTTGGCCCACAAGCTGTGGTGGGCGCGTTTGGAGTGCCCCCTCGATCCGCCGCTCTTTAGAGCCGTAGACGAGGAGCGGGAACGGCACTTGTTACAGTAGCCCTGGGTGGTGGCCGCGTGAGCCGCCCGGACCCGCCCCCGGCAATCGAAGCCGGTTCGAGGGGCGTTTGAAGCCGTTTTGAGACGGCAGAAAAAAATTTGAAACACCTATCCCCGAACGGCTCGAAAGGGTCGGTCGGGGAGTTTATGCGCTCGATTTGTGCGCAGAACCGTTGGTTTGTGCGCAGAACTTGCACGCACCTTAGACAGATGCGTCGGCAAGTGTGAGATGTTGCCGAGTGACTGATGCTTGACCTTTCCGCCCTGGCGGTATGTTCGTCGCAGCAGATGAGTCTCATAGACCTTGCCCTTGTATTTGCGTCTGGTGGTGGCTACGTGAACAGAACCGTTTCTCTTTGGCATTTGCGCATATTAAGCCACTTCTGCCACCTATGTCAAGCATTTCCTTGAAAATTAGTGGCTACATTTGCAATTTCTTTTTGGCGCCTAAGTGCCTGATATGCACGAGGTTAACATCAAAAATAGGCCGAAAATCAGCGAAAAGTTTGGG
>JAGLWJ010000350.1 GCA_023133475.1 Phycisphaerae bacterium
GCCCCTTGTGGGCGGCGCACCCGTGCACCCGGCGTCTCTGCGTTCATGAATTATCCGGGTTAGGGGCAACCGGGACGAGCCGAGCCAATCGAATCAGCAACCCCTCAACAACCAATTGGGTCGAAACGTTTCGTTCGAGATGCCTCTCGGCATCGACCACCGCCTTGATCGCCGAAGCCGCCTGCCGCGCCCCCACGCCCGCCCCGGTCATCTGCCGGGCTTGAGCGGTGTTTGTGAGGCTTTGCTGCGCGCCGACCGAAACACGCAACACATCGCCGAACCAAGTCGCTGCCAGACAAAACAACGTCTTGAGACCCCGGCGAAGTGCCTCGGTGTCGGATATTCCTTTATCACGATTGCGGAATTGTGCCCCCAGTGTCTCGGCGTCCTTGAGCCACTGCTTGGCTATGGGGGGCACCGATGCGCTTCCCAGACGCCCGAGCGTGTCGATGATCTTGGCATTATAAGCATCCAGGCTGTCCTGGCAGTAGCGCTGGGCTGTCCCTAAGCTGCCCTGGGCAATCGCGGCGTACAGCCCGGCAAGCTCGGGGGTAATGTCGGGGACAACCTCCTGAAGCGTGGCAGTGACAAACTCTATAGGGAGCGGGCCGAACGGCACCGCCTGGCAGCGTGATCTGGTGGTGGGAAGCAGTCTATCCAGGTTGGTCACCAGCAATATCAGATAGGTAGTGCCGGGCGGTTCTTCCAAAGTCTTGAGTAGGGCATTTTGCGCCCCGGCAGTGATACGGTCAGCCTGGCGGATAATGAATACCTTTGCCCGCCCGCGAAGCGGTTTCGTGCCCACCGCGTTGATGACGAAATGGCGGATGACGTCAACGGTTAGGCCTAGCCCTTTCCGATTGCGAACCATCGGGTCGGGGTGAAGTTTGTGCAGTTCGTTGTAAATCAGGTGGATATCCGGGTGCGTGCGTGCCTGGGCCAGAATACAGTCCTGGCACCAGCCACAGGCGTCCAGCAAAGGGCCGTCGAACCCTGCCAACTCCTCGATGGGCGGGGTAGGTGGATGGACTGGATTCTCGCAGAGTAGAATCCGGGCCAGTCTCTCAGCCAGCATCTCTTTCCCAATCCCGTCGGGGCCGTGGAAGAGATAGGCGTGCGGCAATCGCCCGCCAGCCAGGGCTCGCTGGACGATCTGCTGGGCGCGGTGTTGATGGCGAACCTCAAAAATCGACACTTTCGAGCACCTCCCATACGGCAGCTTGCACCTGCTCGGGATCCTGATTCGCCGGTATGATCCTCACCGGCTTGGGGTAGATAGCGGGCAGCTTCAGAAAGTTCTCCCGGACGCTGCGGTGGAAGGCAATGGGGCGGGCTTCCATCGCATCGGGCTGCACGCCATCGAAGAGGGTTTGCTGTCCGGCATGCTTCTTGCGATGCTTGCCGGCGTGGTAACTCTTGCGACCGGTGCGTTCGAAGCCCATCTTGACATCGACATCCAGGACGATGGTCAAATCCGGCCAGGTCTCCCCAATGGCATAGCGGGCCAACTCGATAATGCTGCCGATGTCGAACCCCGCCGCCCCCTGGTATGCACAAGTTGCCGAGACGAACCGATCGCAAAGCACCACCTTGCCCGCTCGCAGTGCCGGCTCGATCACCTCCGCCACCAATTGTGCTCGGCTGGCCATGAACAGGAACGTCTCGCACCGCGGGTCCATCTGAGCAAGGTCGTGGCCTAGGACTTCATGCCGGATGCGGTTGCCGATCTGCGTTCCGCCGGGGTCCTGCCCGTAGGCGACCTCCAGCCCCGCGGCGGAAAGAGCCTCGCCGAGCATACGACGTTGCGTGCTCTTGCCACACCCGTCCGGGCCGTCGAATACGATGAACTTGCCCGCGAGTTTACTGAGCATGTTGCAGTCGGGAGTTCTCATACAAATCCTCGTCCCGAGCGGGTGCCCCATCGCTTTAGGGGCTGTCGATTTAAT
>JAGLWJ010000351.1 GCA_023133475.1 Phycisphaerae bacterium
CACCTACCGCAAGGTTATCAGTGAGGTGTTGGCTGACACCCCTGGAATCGAGGTGGTGGGCACTGCGGTAAATGGGAAGACCGCCCTGCAAAAGATCGAGCAGTTGCATCCGGACCTGCTCACCCTCGATCTGGAGATGCCGGAGATGGACGGTCTGGAGGTGCTCCGGCGGTTGCAGGCTGACAACAGCCCGGTCGGTGCCATCATGCTGAGCGCCTTCACCACCCAGGGTGCGGACGCGACCGTTGCGGCCTTGAAACTGGGCGCGTTTGACTTCGTGGTCAAGCCCTCCGGTACCAGCCTCGATGAAAGCGCCGATATCCTGCGCCGCGAACTCTGCCCAAAGATCGAAGCCTTTGCCAGAACCCGGTCGGTGCGGAAAATACTCAGCAAGCGAACACCGCCGGCTTCGGCACCTTCCAGGGCAATGCCTGCTCCCAGTAACGTGGCCCGGCGGTTGCGGAGCATCGCAACAGCGGTGGGTGGTAAGCCCGAGGTGGTGGCGTTGGGCATCTCCACCGGCGGACCTCAAGCCCTGGCCAAGATGATGCCGCAGTTGCCGGCCGACTTGGCGGTTCCCATGCTCATCGTGCAACACATGCCCCCGATGTTCACCAAGTCGTTGGCTGACAGCCTCAACGAAAAGTGTGCCCTAAGTGTGTCCGAAGCCCAGGACAAGCAACAGGTGGAGGCGGGGCACGCACTCATTGCCCCCGGTGGAAGGCAAATGAAAATCGAGCGGTCAGCCGGCGAGCTGCGCGTGCGCATCACCGACGATCCGCCGGAGAATAATTGCCGGCCGGCGGTGGATTATCTCTTTCGTTCCGTGTCTCACGTCTGCGGTTCGAGGGCGGTTGGAGTGATAATGACGGGCATGGGGAATGACGGCACGTTGGGGTGCCGCCTGATGAAACGACGCGGGGCATCAATCATCACCCAGAACGAAGCCACTTGTGTGGTGTACGGTATGCCCAGACCACCGGCGGAGGAGGGTCTGGCGGACGTGGTGGCTCCGCTGGATCGAATCGCCGCCGAAATTGCCCGTCTGGCTGGGAGGGGTGCTCTGGCATGCAAGTAACCGCCGAGGACATCAAGGTCATATCGCGTCTGGTCAACGATCTGTGCGGAGTCGTGTTGGACGAGGGCAAGGGGTACTTGATCGAGGCTCGCCTGTCCGGTGTGGCTCAGGAGGCGGGGTGCAAGACATTCAGCGAACTCTATACCAAGGCCCGATATGACAAGGACAAGACTCTCCAGAACGCCATCATCAATGCCATCACCACTCAGGAGACCTTGTTTTTCCGGGACACCTCACCCTTTGAGGCTTTGCAGCATAAAGCGCTTCCCGAGCTGATCGACGCCAAGTCCGGCACTGCCTTCCCCAAGCGGCTCCGCATCTGGTCGGCCGCCGCCAGCACTGGACAGGAAGCCTACAGCATCGCCATGACCCTGCACGAGTTGATCCCCGACATCCACTCCTGGGACATCAAGATCACCGGAACCGACATCTCCGACGCAGCCATCAAACAAGCCAGCCTGGGACGCTATGCCGAACACGAGATCAAACGCGGCATGCAGCCGCAACTGCTGGCCAAGTATTTCACCCACGAGCCTGGAGCATGGAAGGTCAAGGATGAACTTCGTGCGTTGGTTGCGTATCGCCGGTTGAATCTGCTCGAGCCTTTTGCGGGGATAGGCCCTTTCGACATCATCTTCTGCCGCAACGTAGCCATTTATTTCAGCGTTGAAGCCCGAAAAAGCCTCTTTCATCGCTTGGCGAAGGAATTGGTCGCCGGTGGCTATCTCTTCGTTGGGTCATCTGAATCTCTGACCGACCTCGGGCCGCGTTTCGCGCCGCAACATCATTGCCGAGCGGTGTTCTACCAACCCAGCAAGCAAGGCATCGCCGCGGCGGTATGAGTTGAGAATGGAGAATGAAGAATTGAGAATGGAGAATTCTCCATCTGCGGTGTTTAGTTGTAGGGCGGGTTCTACCCGCCTTCTTGGCCCGGCGCGACCTTTGGCCGCAACCAAAATCAGTACCGCGACCGTAAGGGAGCAGCCCTACTTGGATTGGCCGCTCCCTTACGGTCGCGGTACTGATTGGATGGCTGCTTCTTTTGCGCGATTCGCGAAGAGTTTCGTGGTGGCAGGCTTGCG
>JAGLWJ010000352.1 GCA_023133475.1 Phycisphaerae bacterium
AAGAAGGGAGTGCACCCAACGACAATGTCTCGCATCCCCCCATTTTCCATTCTTTTAGATGCGATTGCCCTGGTAGAGAGTGGTGTAGGTCGGGTCTGCGAACCCGACCTACAGATGCTGCCCTACTACACAATTGGGGTGTTCCAACACTTCACGCACACGCTGGAGCAGATCGCGCTGGCTGAACGGCTTCGCCAGAAACTCCACCCCTTCGTCCAACACGCCATGGCGAGCGATAACGTTGGAGGTATAGCCGGAAACGAACAGGGTTCTGAGCTTGGGCATGATGGCAACCAGCATGTCAGCCAACTTCCTCCCGTTCATGTCCGGCATGATCACATCCGTGATCAAAAGGTGGAGCGGGCTTCGATGCTCAGCGGCGAGCTTGAGCGCTTGTTCGCCGTTTTCAGCAGCCAGAACGGTGTACCCGGAACCCTGTAGAATACGGACAACAAGATTGCGCACCAACTCGTCGTCCTCGCACACGAGAATGGTCTCAGTTCCGGTCGGCATCTGGCTGGTGTCGTGCATGGTTCCAGGCTGCTCCGGTGCCGCCATTACCGCGGGCAGGTAGATTTTGAATGTCGTCCCCCGTTGCGGTTCGCTGTATACCACGATGTGCCCACCAGCCTGTTTGACGATCCCGTAGACGGTTGCCAACCCCAGCCCGGTTCCTCGCCCCGCCGTTTTGGTGGTGAAGAAGGGCTCGAAAATCCGTTCGAGGGTATCCTTGGTCATCCCGATTCCGGTATCGCTGACGGCCAGCATGACATGGGCACCAGGTTTCGCCTCGGCATGGGCAGCCAGATATGCTTCATCCAGCATCACGCTGGTGGTCTCCAGCGTCAGCTCTCCGCCGTCGGGCATGGCATCACGGGCGTTAACCACCAGGTTCATGACTACCTGTTCAATCTGGCCGGCGTCGGCGCGGATACACAACTGCGTGGGCGGCAGGTGCATGGTCAGGTGGATGTCCTCCGTAAGCAATCGCAGCAGTAGTTTTTCCATCTCAGCCAGCGCCCGATTGAAGTCGAGCACCTCGGGGTGCGAGACCTGCCGCCGGCTGAACGCCAGCAGTTGACGAGTCAGCACCGACGCGAGCTGCACACTTTGCTCGATCTGTCGCAGCCCCTCCAGGTTGTCAGAGTTAAACTCCGCCTCCAGGGCACGAATTGTCAGTTCCGCATTGCCCAGGATGGTGGTGAGAATATTGTTGAAGTCGTGGGCCACACCACCAGCCAGTTGCCCAACAGCCTCCATCTTCTGGGCGTGTCGCAGTTGGGCTTCGAGTGTGCGTCGTTCCTGCTCAGCCCGTTTGCGCTCCTCGATCTCGCGGGTCAGCGCCTCATTGGCGGCTTCAAGCTCAGCCGTTCGCTTTTTGATCTGCTCTTGGAGGTGTTTCTGATAGCTGCGGTTTTCCCGGATCAGGCAGGCGCGTTCCAGAACCTTCTCGACTGCGTGGAGCAGCACCGCCATGTCCTCAATCGGCTTGATGATGTAGTCCCACGCGCCCCGGTGTAGGGCTTCGACGGCATCAGCCATCATCCCCGTGCCGGAGATCACGATCGTCCCCGTATCCGGCGACTCGCGGGCGAGGGTTTCCAGCACCTCCAACCCGTCCACCTCCGGCATACGCAGGTCAATCAGAACCACGTCGGGGTGTTCGTGGCGGAAGATTTCCAGCCCGACCCGGCCGTTTTCCGCCTCCAGCACCGAGAAACCCGTATCCTCGAGGTAGGCGGTGATGCCCCGGCGAACAACGGCTTCGTCGTCGATGGTCAAAACAGTGGCACATGGTTTGGCATTCATCGCAACCTCCTTACTTGTTCCTAATGACTTGCTACGAAAGTATAACACCTCTTTACGATGCTGTCTTCAGAAACCTCCGCACCAGAGGTGTAGGGCGGGTTCCACCCGCCACGCCATGCTAAGAAGGCGGGTAGAACCCGCCCTACGACTGCGGATTATCGTTGCTAACCCGCGCGTGCATACAACGATAATGCTTCCCATCCCCCCATTTTCAATTTCTTCCGGGTTGTCGGCAGCGTCGTTATGCCGTGGCAGTTGCGATTCGGTTTTTGCCTTCGGACTTGGCGGCGTAGAGGGCTCGGTCCGCAGCCCGAACCAACTCGTCCGGATCGTCCGAATCAATTCCCTGCAGGCTGCCGATCCCGATGCTCAGGGTCAGCTTGACCTGCGGAAGCTGGGCGTGGACGTCGGCGGTTAGCTTTTCGGCGATACGCTCGCTGAGCGTGCGGGCACGGGAGCAGGACGTCTGCGGGAGCAGGACCACAAATTCATCGCCTCCGAACCGGGCGGCAACGTCCGCGGCACGGAGCTGGCTGGTGATGGTCAACGCTGTCAGCATAAGCAGTTCGTCCCCCACCTGATGCCCATGCGTATCATTGGCGTTCTTGAAGTCGTCCAGGTCCAGCATCAGGCAGGAGAGGGGGGTCTGGTAACGCCGGGCCTCTGCCAGACGATGCCCCAGCACCTCGTTGAAATGACGCCGGTTGTATAAGCCGGTCAGGGGATCGCGTGAAGCCAACTCACGCAACTGCCGCGTGCGGCGGTTCACCCGCTCTTCCAACTCCACGTTCAAAGCCACAAGCTGGTTGTGGTTTTGCTCATGCAGGTTTGCCATACGGTTGAACGCCGCCGCCAGCTTTCCGATTTCATCCCGGCGGCGAACACGGCTTCTGACGCCCAGGTTCCCGGCGGCGAACTCGCCGGTCACCGCGGACAACTCTTCGATCGGCTCCACGACCCGGCGAACAATGATGAACCCCAAAGGCACGGTGACGATCCCAACCAGAATCGCGGTGCCGGTAACCAGATCAATTGAAGTGGACTCCTCCTGTAGCGAGTGTTCCACGCTCAGCCCCAACCGCACATAGCCAAGCAAATCCATTCGTTTTTGGGGGGCAATCGCCTCACCTTGCTCGTCGGTGCCCTCAACACTCCGCAACTTGTTGATCGGGTAAGTGACCTCCAGATACGCAGGCCCGCTTGCGCTGGAAGGAATAAACTCCGGCGTGCCCAGGGCCTGGTCCCCGACGACAGCCAATCCCTGCCCCAGGGGCTGCCGCAAGTGTGCGGTGTCCCGGTCGGCGGTGGCCACCACCTTGCCTGCCGTATCGAAGAAAACCACAAATAGCAGCGAGTCCGGGCTTGTAAACTGGTGCCCCAGCGTCTGAAGAGCGTGAGCGTCGCCTCGTTCCATGGCGCCCGCCGCCGCGTGGGCCAGCATCGCCGAAAGCTGAGTGCATTGATGACGCTGCAAACGCCCGGTCAGATTGGCGGTCATGGCTACGAAAAGCCAACAAACCAATGCCACCATCGCAAATGTCAGACTGACCACCCCGCAGGTGGCACGGAATTGCAACCCCAACAACGTTTCGGTAAAGCGATTGCGGAGTGTGCCGGCAGTGTTGGATTCCGATGTGCCCATGGTCGACCAAGTTTCTCCTTTCCCCTTATTGACTTACAATTCACGGGGGGCTGGAGGCAAGCACCTCAGTCTGATTTTCTGGACGGCAACGCAAATTCCGGAAGAAACGACCTCAACGGAACACTGCGATGCCATACCCGAATATCGGAACAATGGGACGGCAACTGCACACACCCGGGCAATCGCATCTAATCCGGAGAATGAGGCATGAGGCATGAGGCAAGAGACGGGTGGCCCATCGCTTTAGGGGCTGTCGATTTAGTCGTTCGGAGCGACCCCCAACGTAGCGTCACCCCTTGTGGGTGACGAGAAACGAGGGTGCGCCGCCCACAAGGGGCGACGCTACAGAGTAAATCGACAAGCCCTTTAGCGGTGGGGGACACGAATGCCTGACGCGATTCGTGTCCCCAGAGGGCTAAAGCCCTGGGCCACCCCCGTCATGAGTTCGACG
>JAGLWJ010000353.1 GCA_023133475.1 Phycisphaerae bacterium
AATGCCGGGCCTAGCGCGACCCGTCAAGACGTGAAACTGTCTCGCCGAAAACGGGACTAGCACTGTCATAAAGGATCCACTCACCCTACTCGCCAAACACCTCGGCTGTGAAACACTGTATCTGAGCCTCGGGGCGTTTCCAGGCATCCAACGGCAGACCCGCCTTGCGGCATACCTGAGCCAAAAACTCCTCCCGGGCCCAGCCACGCTCATAAGCCACCTGCGGCAACAATACACCCCGCCGACCACCCAGCGAGATGTGCAACCCATGTCGGCCGACGATGATCTCGCCCGGTTTGGAGACCGGTTTCATTGGCGTCAGGTAGCTGATCTCGATGTCAATCTGATCCAACTCACCGGCGGTCACCGGGCTTTGAACGAAGCGGTAATCCTGGCAGGCTGAGACCGCGTTATGGATGACCGCCTGGTAGAGAGGCCCGGTGGCCTGCATGTTGCCGATGCACCCCCGCAGCCGACCGCGGTTCTCAAGCGTTACGAAACAGGCCCCATCTTGGCGCAGGGCCGGCGGTAGTGCGGTTTTGTCCGGTTTTGGCAGTTCCCGGCTGTTGAGGTGCGCGGTGACGGTCTGACGCGCCAGCCGCAGCAACTCCGCTTGCTCCTGCGATCCGAGCGTTCCCGGCACGCGGGTCAATACGATCGACTGGTACGTCACGCTATTGGACCAGCCTCCGGTAAGATTGCCCGAGGTGTCGAAGGCTGTTCGCACACCGGACGCCCCTCCACGCATCGAAAGGATTCGCAGCAGCAGCCGGACCGGCCCACGACCGCAGATCGTATCGCCGGTCTCATCCAGATGCTTGACAAAACCGTCGTAATCAGCCTTCAGGATCGGCTCAACCGCCCGGTCGGCAAGCTCGCGGAGTTTGTTTGGGACATCGTCCTTGAACGGCTGATAGCCAAACCGCAGCCCAAAGTGGGTGAAGTCGGTGCTGGCCACCAACAGGGTGTCGTCATCAAGGTATGGCAGGATGGCTCTGGCTGCCTCCGTTTCGTCTGCCTGGGACATTCGCCCGACCAATAGCGGCACCAGCCGAAAGCCCTTGAGCACTCTTTGCAGAAAGGGCAATTGCAACTCCAGCGAGTGCTCGCCACGATCGATGCCGGGATGGGGCGCAAAGCCCGGTTTCCGCAGAAGCGCATCGCAAATCTCCCGGTCGATCGGCACGTCACCCAGCGGGGTGTGGTAGGCGGTGAGCTTGTCTGGCACGTCCACGCCCTGGTAGGTGCCGGCCCTGGTGTGGCTAAAAGCCAGCACGATGACCCGCTTGTAGGCATGGCCTTGGAGGCACTTGTACCCCGCTGCCGCAGTGGGGGCGCTGAACCGGTATCCGGCGTGTGGGGCAATGACGGCGATTGGCTTGCCGCTCAGCCCCGGCGGAGCAGCTTTTGCCAGAAGATCATTAACCTCCTTAGCCAACGCCTCCGCCGTGCCCGGATACCAGCCTCCTGCACAATAAGCAGGCCGTACCGTGGTGCTCGCCTTTTCTTCACCGCCCAGGCTCATGGTCACAAAGAGTAAGGTTACAACAACAATCGTCACTTTACCAAGACTTTGCCCGATCATGTTTCGCACCTCATTTCGCGCTAGGCCCGGCATTTATGC
>JAGLWJ010000354.1 GCA_023133475.1 Phycisphaerae bacterium
GGGTGGAACCCGCCCTACATCCGCGCCATCTCGCAAAACGCACCTGGAAACGCGGCGTAAAAGGCCGCACACTGCACCAGGTGCTTGATCGGAACCGAGTCGTTGACCGTGTGTGCGACTTTCTCAGGTGCCGGGCCGAAACCCACACAGGGAATCCCGAACATGCCCGCGATGGCCACCCCGTTGGTGCTGAACGTCCAGCGATGCACCTTGGCCTTTCGCTTGAACAGGCGACGATACACCTCCGCTGCCGCCAGCACTTGCGGGGCGTCGGGCGCCTCGCACCAAGTGGGGAAATACTTCTCAGTCTCGTAGACGAGCCCGGTGTAGCTGGGCTCGCTATAACGCGGGACCTGGACCTTGGCTTTGACGCCGGCCCGAGCCACCGCGTCACGCACCTCACGCAAGGCTGACGCTTTGGTCTCCCCGATGGTAAGCCGCCGGTCCAGGTGGATGTAAGCCCGGTCCGGAACCGCACACAGACTCGGCGTCTTGCAATCCACATACGAAACCGCAACAGTTCCCTTGCCCAGGAACGGGTCCGACTTCAGCTTCTCGTTAAGCCTCTCAATCTCGAGGATCACCCGGGCGATCCTGTAAACCGCGTTGACCCCCTTGTGCGGCATGGAGCCGTGGCAACTCTTTCCCGTCACCGTGACACCGATCTCCATACGACCACGCTGCCCACGCAAAACCTGGCAATTGGTCGAGTCGGTGATGAGCACGCAGTCCGGGCGCAATCCGCCCTCCTTTATGATGTACTGCCAGCACAGCCCGTCGCAATCCTCCTCCGAGACGGTAAAGACCACATAGAGCGTATAGTCGTCGATGGGCAGGTTCAGGTCGCGGATGATCCGACCGGCGTAGACCATGGCAGGCACCGCCCCTTCCTGATCGCCCGCCCCCCGACCGTAGACTATACCGTTTGCCACCTTGCCGGTGTAAGGATCGTGAGCCCACTCGCCGGGGTCGCCGATCCCCACCGTGTCCACGTGGGCATCGATGGCAATGACCTTCCTGCCGCAGCCGATCCTGCCGAACAGGTTGCCCATTTTGTCGGTGTAAACCCGGTCGAATGCGCCGAGCGTCTTCATTTCGCGTTTGATGCGTTGAATGACCTTACGTTCCTGCCCGCTCTCGCTGGGGATGGCGATGATGTCGCGCAGGAATGAAACCATGGGCTTTTCGTACTTCTTTGCCCGGGCGAGTATTGCCTTGGAGTTGCTCATCTTGCATTATCCATCCGTTATCGTGTTCACCATCGCCATAGTATGACAGCACTAATGCCATTTTCAATCAGACAGTTAAGTCCAAAGTCCCTGGTCCAAAGTCCAAAGTCGGAAACCAGCGGGACTTTGGACCTTGGACTCGTCGCCGGTTGGTGGGTTCCACCTGCCTACGGCAGGTTCCACCCACCCTACGTTTGGGGGGCAAAGGCAACCGCTCCAATACCCGGCATAAATGCCGGGCCTAGCGCACTAGGGCACATCTTCTTCGAGCGGCAGGCGTGGGCGCATGGAGGTATCGGTCTTCTTCAACTCGCCCATGGTGTTGCCGGCGTCAGCCCCGAACTCCTTCAGCCTCCGCACGCTCGGCAAGGTTCGCTTTTCCCAGTTGGCAACGGTTCTGTCGTAAGCCTCGGCAGCCCTTTCGATGCCCTCGCGCACGGCGTCGAGATGCTTCACAAAAGTGCAAAGCCGTTCGTACAGTTCTCTGCCCGCCACCGCGATCCGCTGGGCGTTTTGGGCTACCTGCTCCTGCTGCCAACCATGCCGCACCGCCAGCAACAGGGCAATCAGCGTGGTGGGGGAGGCCAGCAGAACTCCCTTCTCGACTCCGTCAGTGATCAAATCGCCGTCCTGAGCCACCGCCGCGGCAAAAAACGCCTCGCCGGGCATGAACATCACCACGAACTCCGGTGCCGGGGAAAATTGCCTCCAGTATTCCTTGCCGCCCAGGGTTCGTAGCGTGGAGCGGACCTCGGCTGTATATCTGGTCAGATACCGTTTGCGGTCTTCCTCGTCGGTGGCGTTGACTGCATCCAGGTAGGCACTGGTGTTGACTTTGGAATCGATGGCCAGCGACCGCCCCCCGGGCATGTGCACCACCAAATCCGGCACCTGACGGCGACCTTCGCTGGAAACCGACACTTGGATGTCGAAGTCGGTGTGCTCGGTCATCCCGGTCAGTTCGATCACACGCCGCAAGGTGACTTCGCCCCATTTGCCTTTGGCCCCTGGTTGCCGTAAGGCCGACACCAACAACGCCGTCTCCTGCCTCAGCCGCTCATTATGGTGTTGCAGGGTGGTTAATTGTTTATTCAGCCCGCCGTAGGCTTGGGCGCGGGCGTCTTCCAAAACTCGGATTTGCTTCTCGTACCGCTCCAACTGCTCGCGCAGCGGTTTCATCCGCGCGTCTGCCAGGGTCACAAATTGCTCATTATTGCTCTTCAATGCCGCTGCCGACAGGGCTTCAAACGAGTCCTTCAGTCTCTTCTCGGTTTGCTCGAACTGTTTCCGCTGAGCAGCCAAGTGCTCCCGAGTCGACTCGAGGTGGGCGTTGGACGTGGCGGTGGAGACTTTCTCTGCCTCCAATGCCTCACGCAACGATGCCAGCTCGCCATCTCGTGCGGAGAGCTGCCCGCGCACTTCCTCCAACGTCGCCTCCAACGCCGACACTTCCTCTGCCAGGCCCCCCCGTCCGCGAATGGTGCCCACATAGACCCCCAACGCACCTCCCAGCACCAGGCCGACAAGAACAAGTAGAGCTTCGATCAAGGCAATTCACCTCGACAGGTTAGCAAGCGAAGTCATTGCTCGGTCGTCTGAGCAATTTTCTGACTCCGGTAAACAAGTTATGTATATAGTGAGTATCACGTTTACTCAAGCAGGCGTAGGGCGGGTTCCACCCGCCACACCATACCACAAAGGCGGGTGGAACCCGCCCTACAATGGTGATTACGCCGTTTTCTCAGTTTTTCACGCTCCATTTTTTATGAACGCAGAGACGCAGAGAGCGCAGAGAAGAAGAAAGGGAGTGCACCCTTTTGGACTTGAACACCACGGTCTTCTCGGGCATACTCTGCCCTGAATATGCCGCAGGTGGCGGCCGGCGGGGATGCCGGCTGCTACTGCTGTGAGCAGGTCCATCCAGGGGAAGTCAACACTATGAGCCTCATGATTAGTGTTTCGGGAATCCGCGGTATTGTCGGGCAAACCATGACCCCGCAGCTTGCCGTGGACATCGGGTGTGCGTTTGCGGCTTACGTTCACAGTGGCTCGGTGGTGCTGGCGTGCGACTCGCGCCCCAGCGGCCCGATGATTCGTGCGGCGGTGCTTGCCGGCCTGCTGTCCGGAGGATGTAAGGTTGTCGATCTGGGGATCGTGAGCACGCCCGGTGCGGCACTGATGGTCAACGAACTCGGGGCGGGTGGAGGCATCGTCATCACCGCCAGCCATAACCCCACCAGTTGGAACGGAATCAAATTCCTCACCCGCCACGGCACCGCCCCGCCGAAAGACCAGGCTGACGATATTATTGCCCTGTACCGGTCGCGGAACTTTGCCCCGGTTTCGGTTGAGAAGGTCGGCAGCTTCACCTGTGACGATTCGACCCACCGCCGACACGTTGACAAAGTGCTGGGCATCATTGACGCTCAGGCTGTTGCCAAGAAGCGGTTTCGAGTGGTGCTCGACAGCGTCTGTGGAGCCGGTGGGGCTGGTGGGCGGATGTTGCTCGAGGCTCTCGGTTGCGAAGTGACGTATCTTCACGAAGAGCCGAGCGGCCGATTCCCGCATCCCCCCGAGCCGCTGGCGGAAAACCTCGGCGAGTTGTGTGAGGCGGTCTCCGACTCCAAAGCCGACGTCGGTTTTGCCCAGGACCCCGATGCCGATCGGCTGGCCATCGTCGATGAGACCGGCTGCTACATTGGCGAGGAGTATACCCTTGCGTTGGCTGCCCGGCAGACGTTCGGCAGGCGCCCCGGTTCGGCGGTGGCCAACCTGTCCACGTCGCGCATGATCGACGCTGTGGCCCAACGCGCGGGCGGTACTTGCGTGGTGCACCGCTCGGCAGTCGGCGAAGCCAACGTCGTCGAGGCGATGAAACGGCACAACTGCGTTATCGGGGGCGAGGGCAACGGCGGGGTGATCGACCCGCGGGTGGTTTACGTCCGCGACAGCCTCGTGGCGATGGCACTGGCCCTGCAATTGATGGCGGACGAGGGTTCGCCGTTGTCGCGGATCGTGTCTGAGATTCCACGCTATCATATGGTCAAGCAAAAGTTTACGTGTGATCGAGAACGGATCAATGCGGTTCTAGCAGCCGTGAAAAAGGAATTCGCCGACGAAAAGCTGAACGATGCCGACGGGGTCCGCATCGATTGGCCGATGGGATGGGTCCACGTTCGCGGATCGAATACCGAGCCGATCATGCGGGTGATTGCCGAGGCGGACAGTCCGGCTGCGACTGAAGAAATCATTGGGCGCATCCGTGGGCTTGTTGATCGGGTTTGACCCGCGCGCGGGTGCCCCATCCCGTTTCGCCGGTCCGGAGGACCGGCGAACGGGGTGGGGGACGGATGGCCGCTCCCTTACGGTCGCGG
>JAGLWJ010000355.1 GCA_023133475.1 Phycisphaerae bacterium
TCGCGGTACTGATTGGGCGGTACTGGTTGGTTTGAGTCTCTGTCACTGTCACCGGCGGGACGCCGGTGCCACCATGGCGGGTGAAACCCGCCCTACATTTGCATGAGTCGTCGTCGGAGCAAATCTTCCGTTCAACGCTACCATGACCGCGTGGCTTCGCGGTACGACGCTTCCTATGATGATGCCTATTGGCAATGGCACGATTCGCTGACCTGGGACCACATCAAACCCCACCTGCCGCCCGAAAGCCATGCGTGTGTTTTGGACCTGGGTTGCGGGACGGGCAAGTGGGCTGCCCGGCTTCTGCAAGCCGGTTATGCCGTCACCTGCGTGGATATCTCAGGGGCGATGGTGGAGCAGGCCCGCAAGAAGCTTGGGGCGTTGGCTGGTGCGGAGCGGGCATCGTTTGTTCAGGCGGACCTGGTCGATCTGTCCGAGTTGCCCACCGACCATTTTCGTCTGGCGTTGGCGTTGGGCGATCCGATCGGCTGCACCTCCGCTCCGGGGCGGGCCTTGAAGGAAATTCGCAAGCGTCTGGTTGACGGCGGGGTGCTGATCGCCACCTTCGACAACCGTCTGTCAGCCGTTGACTATTATCTCCAACAGGGTGATCCGCGGGCACTGGAAGCCTTCCTGCGCACCGGCAAGACCCGCTGGCTTACGAAAGACAAAGAGGAGCGGTTCGAGATTCATACATACACGCCGTTACAGGTTCGTAAGCTCCTCGAATCGGTCGGTTTCGAGATCGTGGGCCTGATCGGCAAGACGGTGTTGCCCATGCGTCACCATCGTGCGTTGCTCGATACGTCGCAGCGTCGCCGGCACTGGGCCAAGATCGAAAAATCACTGTGCCGTGACCAAGCCGCCATAGGCAGAGCATCGCACTTACAGGTGGTCGCCCGCGTTCGGTGATGGGGAAAAAATGGAAAATGGAGAATGGAGAATGGAGAATGTCGACACTCGCAACGACGCCGGGGTGTTTAGCGGCGACAAGTCCACAGCGTTTAGCGGCTCCCCAACGGGGAGCGTGAAGCGTGGAGCGTGATGAATTGAGAATGGAAGTGGTATCAGGGCAAGTTCTACCCACCGCACGATGCCACAACGGCGGGTGAAACCCGCCCTACTGACAGAATGAAAAATGCGCGGATGCCCCATGCTTTGACGCGACCCCTCTGGTCGCTTAACATTGACATGTTGTATGCGCCTTGAGGGGGCGCAAGTGGAATAATAGCTTTGAAGGAACTGTTCTTATGGAATCGATCAACTTGGTTACTGCTCGTTTTGCCATGATACTTGCCGTGGGCTTGGGGCTGTTTTGGTCCGGGGCAGCAGTCGGGGCAGACCCGGCGGCGGGGGCGGTCTCGACGACTCAACCGGCTGTCCAAGCCGAGAAACTGCCCGCCTCCACACAACCAGTCCCCACCAGCCAGCCGTTCCAGGAGAAAGGCTTCGCCACCACCGAATCCGGGCTCAGATATAAGGATGTAAGCAAGGGCCAGGGAACCACCGCCCAAGCGAATGATGTGGTGGAGGTCCACTACAAGGGTATGCTCGAGGATGGCAAGCAGTTTGACAGCTCTTATGACCGTGATACGACCTTCAAGTTCCGTCTGGGCCAAAAACCGCCCCGAGTGATCCCCGGCTGGGAAAAGGGGCTGGCGAACATGAAGGTCGGCGGGAAACGGCAGTTGATCATCCCGCCGCACTTGGCTTACGGCCTACGCGGTATGCCGCCAATGATCCCCCCCAATTCCACGCTCTACTTCGAGCTCGAACTGGTAAAGGTCATCCAGGCGCCCAAGGCGAGCGAAACCAAGCCGGAAGACGAAATCGCCGATGGGCCGGAACTGAGCTACGTGGACATCAAGGTGGGCGATGGGCTTTCACCAACCGAAAAAAGCGTCCTGAAAATCCGGGCTTCGACCTGGAAACCGGACGGCACCCTCCTGTTCTTCACCGCCGAACGCCAGGACCCCGCCACCGTCCTGGTCAGCCAGATCGGCCACGAGAGCGTCAAGAAGGGCCTGATGGGCATGAAAGCCGGCGGAAAACGCAAGCTGCTCATCGCCAAACCCGCACCACCCACCACACAACCAGCCACTACCCAACCGGCCAAACCCCGAGACGTCCAGATGATCATCGAGGTCGAATTGCTGGAGGTAAGCTCCCCGCCGACCATCCCCGAAACGCCCGAGGGCGAATACGTTATCAACACTTCCGGGTTGAAGTACCACGACATCAAGGTGGGCGAGGGCGAGTCCCCCACCGAAACTTCCCGCGTGAAGATTCACTTCACCGGTTGGCTTGAGGACGGCACTGTAATAGACAGTACGATTCTCCATGACATGCCCCAGGACATCCCACTCGCTGCTCCGGGCGTGATCAAAGGCTGGCTCGAGGGCATCATCACCATGAAAGTCGGCGGGAAACGTAAGCTGGTGATTCCTCCGGATATGGCTTACGGCAAACGGGGCCGGCCTGGCGTGCCGCCGGAATCCACCGTGATCTACGAGATTGAACTGCTGGAGATCATTAAACCGTAGGGCGGGTTTCACCCGCCGCGTCAAGGTCCAAAGTCGGTGGAAGATGCAGAGCAACCGGGTGGCCCATGGCTTTAGCCGTGGGGGACGCGAATCGGCAAAACATTCGCGTCCCCCACCTCTGAGGAGGTGGGCCACCCATGCATCGGTGATCCGTTGAATCAGCAGAATGCCGCACTATATGAGGAGACCAACCAATGCCAAAAAACCAATCTCCCAACATCAAGTACGTGTGTCTGTCTGATCTGCATCTCGGGGAAGAAGACAGCCTGCTGACCGATGTCAAGCGGGAGACCGGCGAGGTGGACCCTGCCGCGGCGAGCCCGGTTATGCAGGCGTTGGTCAAGTGTCTCAAGGCCCTGCTGGGCGCCAACGCCCCCGGTGCGGACAAGCCCACCCTGATTCTCAACGGGGATGTGCTGGAGTTGGCTTTGGCCAAGACCCACCAGGCTGCCATGGTCTTCCAGCGCTTCATGCAGTTGGCCATGCCGCCCGGCGAGGAGCTGTTCGGCAAGATAGTGTACCTTCCCGGCAACCACGACCACCATCTCTGGGAACTGGGGCGCGAAGCCCAGTACACCGCACACATAAAAGGCTTGCCGAAGAAAAAGGAGCTGCCCGAACCCTTCCACACCACCGGCATGTTTGCGGAACATAAGAGTCTCTCCCTCCCGCACAGCGAACTGCTGACCAGCCTGCTCAATCGCGTCAACCCCAAAACGCCCGTGTGCATCGAGATTGCATACCCCAACTACGCCGTCATCAATACGATTGCCGGGCAGGAACGATGTGTCGTCTTCCACCACGGGCACTTCGTGGAGCCCATCTACAGCCTGATGAGCCGGTTAGCCCAGCACTTATTCGGCCGGCCGTTGCCGGACACGGTCTATGCCCTGGAAGCGGAGAACTTCGCCTGGATCGATTTCTTCTGGTCGGCTCTAGGCCGATCTGCCGGCGTTGGGGAAGATGTCGAAACCATTTACGAGAAAATGCAGGACCCTCAGGAGTTTGAGACGCTGTTGTACTCGGTGGCACGGCACCTGGCACAGCAGTTCGACATCCCCCTGGTTCCGGGCAACGCCCTGGAGGAGCGGTTCCTCAAGGCCATCTTCAAGGGCATCCTGGACCAAGTGAACAAACGCGAACGCCGACAGGGCTGGGCAGACGGTCACACCGGCCATCTGCCGCTCAGCAAAGACGCCTACAAAGGGCTCAATACCTATCTCGAACAGTATTTGTCGGACCAGTTCCAGAGCGAACTCGGCAGAATTCCGCAACATCTGACGTTCGTGTTCGGGCACACCCACAAACCTTTTGCCTGCCCCCTGCGGTTTCGTGCCGGATTCCTCGACCGCGCACCGGTCTACAACACCGGAGGATGGGTGATCGAAGGCCCGGTGCCGGACTCAGTCTACGGTGGTGGGGTGGTGCTGGTGGATGACAACCACGAGGTGGTCATGTTGCAGATGTACAAGGAGGGTTCAGCAGACCAGCCCACCGTGGAAGAAGCCATCGTGCCCGGTGACCCACACGGCAAACTCTATGAACACATCCGCAACGTGACTTTGCCCAAACTTGCCAAGCACAAAGCCATCTGGGCGGATTTTGCCGTTCAAGCCCACCGGGCGGCTTACGTCCGTGCCCGCAACCTCGAGAGGCGGATGCACTCCTGAGCCGCGCCACGCGAAGAAGGCGGGTGGAACCCGCCCTACACCTCCGATGGGGCACCCGCCGTGCCTACCAGTTCGGCTAACGCATCCGCATCTTTGGGTAAGAGTTCGGTCAGGTTCTCCGGGCCTGCGGATTCGCGGACGCATATCGTGTCCTCGATGCGAATGCCGCCAAAACGCTCGGACAACAAAGCCTCCACCGCCGGGCGATTCACCACGCCCATAAACGGCGACACCAGATCGTCACGCTGCCAGATAGCCGGCACAAAGTAGATGCCCGGCTCGATGGTCACGGTCATGCCGGCTTCAAGATCGCGGTCCAGACGCAGAAATTTATGGCCGAATTCCGCACGCCGCTTGCGCCCCGGCGAATAGCCGGCCAAATCACCGAAGTCCTCCATGTCGTGGGCGTCCAACCCGATCAGGTGACCCAGGCCGTGGGGGAAAAACAGCGTGTGGGCACCACGCCGGGCTAACTCGACGGCATCCCCACGCAGCAGGTCAGCCTGCACCAACCCCTCACACAACCACTGAGCGGTCAAGTCGTGAATATCGCGGTATCGGCGACCGGGGACGCAGGCGGCAACAGCCTGCCGCTGAGCCCGCAACACCGTGTCATACAGATGACGTTGCAGGCCCGCCCATCGCCCGTTCACCGGATAAGTGCGGGTGATGTCGCAAGCATACCCGCCCGGCTCCTCCGCTCCGCCGTCAACCAGAAGCAACGCCCCGTCATGCAAAGTATTGCCGTAACCCTGCCCGTGCAGGGTTTCCCCGCGCACGGTGATAATCGGCGTGAATGAATTGCGGCAATTGTGCGCCTCCAGCACGGCTGCAAACGCTGCGGCAACGTCTGCCTCACGGCGCCCGGTGATCGTGGCAGCCAGCGCCGCCAGATGCGCCGCAATGCTGACGTCTGCCGCATGACGCATCGCATTCAACTCGTGCTCGTCCTTAACTAACCGCAGTTCAATAACTGCCGAAAGCTCGTCCTCGCCCGCCGGTTTGAGCCCCAGGCCGGCAACCCACTTCAACGACCTGACACAGGACGGGCTGATGTGGCACGCCACCAGGTCCGACCGCCGCGAGCCGAAACGATCGATATCAATGACCCGCGAGTCTGCCAGGCCGGCAGCCTCCGCCAACTCCACGTCTGTGGGCAACTTCCCGAACCATAAAGCATCGTCCGGGTCGGGTGGCGGGCGCAGCAGTGTGCATCCCGCATCGCCGTCGCTGCCGGATTCAACAACCCAAGCCGCCCCTTCGATCGGCGGCCCTCCCAGATACAGATACGTGCTGCCGGCTCGGAAGGGGTAGGGATTCCCGGGATAGTTGCGTGCCGGTGCGAAACCGGCCGGCACCACCATCGGGCGACGCAGTTTCGCCGCCAGACGCTTGCGCCGCTCACGGTAGACCACCGGAGGCGCCGTCATCGCAAGTGTAGGTGAAGTTTTCATGGTTACAGCACTGCCTCATCACTTCTTGCCCAAGGCCCGTTGACGTTGGAAGAATTCCTGCAAGAGGCGGCGGCTCTCTTCTTCCAGCACACCGCTGGTCACTTTGACCTGATGGTTCGATCGGGGATCGCTGGTGATAGTATACAGTGATCCGCAGGCTCCTGTCTTGGGGTCTTCTGCCCCAAACACGAGTCGCTCGATACGGGCCAGCACCATCGCCCCGGCGCACATTGCGCACGGTTCCAGGGTGACGTACATCGTGCACTCGCTCAACCGCCAATCACCGACAAATGCGGCGGCGGCGGTCAGAGCGATCATTTCGGCGTGGGCGGTCGGGTCGGACAACTGTTGCCGCTGATTATGCCCGCGCCCGATGACCCGCCCGTAGCGAATCACCACCGCCCCAACAGGCACCTCATCGGCGGCGTCGGCATCCTGGGCCTCCTTGAGAGCCTCGCCCATGAACCGTTCGTCATCCTCATCCAACATGCCCATGGTCATACCTGCCACCAAAGGCTTGGTCAAGAGTGTCTTGTCCTGGAATAGGTTGTCACTGTTATGAGTGATGTCCCTTTTCAGGAAAACGGCATGAAGCGTCAGACAATCCGGAAGTACAGCATCAGTTTCAAGCGGCAAGTGATCACGGATTTGGAGAGTGGTCGGTTTGACTCGATGGAGTCTGCTCGGGTGCACTATGGCATTGCCGGGATAACGCGGCAGCACTACTACAAGGAGCGAATACAACGCAAGCGGCAGGTGGTTGGCGAACGGCTGGTTCTGGATTTGGTGTGCCAGGAGCGGGCCATGCAACCCAAACTCGGCGGCCGCAAGTTGTTGTACCTGATCTCGCCGGAGTTGGCATCGGCCGGTGTGTCGATCGGCCGGGACTGGTTCTTTAACCTATTGTCGAACCATGACTTGCTGATCGAGCGAACCACCCGCCAGTGCCGCACGACCAACAGTTGGCATGGTTTTGGGGTGTATCCGAACCTTCTCAAGAACATCGTCCTGACCGGGCCGCACCAGAGCCTCTCGTATGCCT
>JAGLWJ010000356.1 GCA_023133475.1 Phycisphaerae bacterium
CGGACCCGACCTACGGAGACTGCACGAAGGGAAAACATGGCCACGCAAGCATGGACCATGCCACCCGCCGTATCTCACCGAGACGGGGGCGCTCTACATCAGTGAAGTACCCGGCCGACTTCAAGCTGGTGGTCCGCTCCCGTTGAATCGGTTGGGTCGTTTCGGATATACTGGCCGGTTAAGGCTTGATAAATGGGGAACATCGGTATAGAAGGAGGATGCCAATGGACGGCCAGACCCACGTGATGACTAGGCCCGCCTTCGTTCTTCACAGGGCATTGCTTGTTCTTGTTCCGCTGATTTGCTGCCCGGTTGTTGTCGCGGACAGCAGTCACATACTCGTATCGGAGATATTCGATCCGGCGGGTGACGCATCCCCGGCGTACTGTGACATTGTAGCGGCACGAGTCTGGCAAGTCGATGCATTGCATTACCAACTCGATATCGAGGTGGCCGGCGAGATCCCCATCCTGCCCGATCCGGAGGACTACATTCGCTTCATGTGGTATCTGGCGGGTGGCCTGGGCAACGGGTGGCACGGACCACCCGCCGGTGAAATACGCCATACCCGTTTGGAAAAAGCAATTCACTTTGGTAAAATGCTCTCAAAGGCTCGGCAGAGGGAAACGTTGGGCGTTGCGGTCGATTAGTAACGTCTTCAACATCGGTCGCGCACGACACCCGATGAGCAGCGACGAGTCGGAACCGAGGAGGACGGATGATATGAAGCGCCAATCGATCAGGATCTATCGGTATTGGACCTGCGCCCTGACCGTGGCTTGGGGGATATCTGTGGACGGCGTCGTCGCCGACCCGCCTTCGTTCATGCAGAAGGCCGCTCCGGAGCACGTGCGCATCTTGTGCTACAACATCAACTGGGACTCGATCTTCCCGGACGACGATCCTGACAATGACCCATATCGCGAGTACAACATGGTTGCCGAGTTCCGGCGTGTGGTCACCGCCGTCAACCCCGACATCGTCTGCCTTCAGGAAATCAACTGGGACCGTGATCCGCAGGACGTTGCCGACATTCTCGACGAGGAGTTACCCCTGGAAGGAGGTGAGACCTGGCGTGCCCACAACGGCTCAGACAACGTCATCGCCGCCCGCTGGGATCTGCTCATGCTCGCCACGGATACGATCCCGACCACGAATCGCAGTCAGGCTATGGCTCTGGTCGATCTGCCTGATGACGCCTACCGGTTCGACCTCTATCTGATGAACGCCCACTTCAAGGCTGGTGGGGACACGACGAACATCAACCGCAGGAAGCAGCATGCCGCCGCCATCATCCATTGGATCGGTGACATCAAGACCCCTGGTGGCGAGGTAGACTTGCCAACTGACACCCCTATCGTGGTTCTCGGCGATCTGAACGTTTACGATACCGACCCGCACGAACACCTGGCCACGCTGGTCACCGGCGACATCGACCCGCTCTACGAAGACACCTACGGGCCGGACCTGTCCCCCGACTGGGATGACACCGACAACACCGACGCCCTGCCGCTGCACAACGGCGTGGGGCCGGACTTCTATACCTGGCGGGCGGATGGCGGCTCGTACAACCCCGGAGCGCTGGATCGCGTCCTCTATACCGATAGTGCGCTCTCGGTAGGCAACTCCTACGTGCTCAATACCACATCCATGGCGGCCGATGACTTGGACGCCGCCGGTTTGGAATTCTACGACGTGATGCTCAACCCGCCCGGATACTACGACCACCTCCCGCTGATCGTCGATTTCGTGGTCCCGGCGAAGTTGCGAGGGGATTGGAACAACGACGGCGTTGTGGACGTGCTCGATTTCGCCGAGTTCCCAGCTTGCCTGAGCAGCCCGTCGGGAACCTCGAGCTTTACCATACCGCCATGGCAATGCTTGGATGTGTTCGACTTCGACACCGACGACGACATCGACTTGGCAGACTTCGTAGCGTTCCAACGATCATTCGAAGGGTAAGGCAATCCGCATGGCAAAGTGCCTCGACCGTGCGCCGGAAGCAATAGGGACCACGAACGAAGGCGACCATGGGGCAGATGGAGAACAGGATAAACGGGCACCAGAGTGGAAAGGCGATCAACCACCCCCGTGCCGTCGTCGGAGTTGTTGTCGTAGCCTACTTTCACGTTATCGAACTTGGGTGAAAGGGGTGAAAGGGGGTCGGGCTTACTTATTGGGAGGAAGAGGGGGTCTTGACGGCGGGTGGCGGGTGGCATGGTCAAGGGCCACCCTCGGTAACGTTACAGCTTGCCCGATGACCTTTCGAGGTGGCCCTTGACCATGTTCAGCGCCGCACGCTTTCGCACAGCGTGTACATGGCCAAGCTCCATCTTACACTACAGCAGAGGTCTCCGTTTGTGAAGCAGAGTCACCTTGTGGCAACCTATCGTCAGAGACGCTTGGCCATGCCACCCAACCGCATGGGTGCCCCGCCCCTTCCAGGGGTGGGGGACTGAATCCGTCATGGTATCGGCATCCGAATCAATCGTCGACATTCAAATCAGTCCCCCATCCTCAGGGAGGGTGGGGGACCCGCGCGCTTCGGCCTGAGCACGGCGCGATCCCCATGATCTTCTGCTCTTATCGCCCGTCCGAGATCGCGCAATCCCCACTTGCCATGGTCACACATGGTAGATATAATAGATATACGGCCACTGGAGATACGCCCATGGTGAAAACGTTGACGCGGCACGGAAACAGCTACGCCCTGATCATTGACAAGGCCATCCTCGAGCTGCTCAGGATCACGCCCGAGACGCCGCTCGAGTTGACCACCGATGGCCAATCACTCACCATCGCGCCGGTGCGTGATCGAAAACGGCGAGCGCGTTTCGAAGCGGCGCTGAAGAAAACGAATCGACGCTACGGCCACGCCCTCAAGAAGCTGGCGGAGTAGGCGCGAATGGCGCCCGAGTTCCTGCGCGTGGACGAAATCCTGCACGTCCACCAGGACCAGATCGAGCGATACGGTGGCCACGCGTCGATCCGCGAGGTGGGCCTGCTGCTGTCTGCGATCGCGATGCCGCAGGCCTCCATCGGCGGCGAGTTCCTGCACCACGACCTCTTCGAAATGGCTGCGGCGTACCTGTTCCACATCGTTCAGAATCACCCGTTCGTGGACGGGAACAAACGCACGGGAGCGGCCGTGGCGTTGGTGTTTCTGGACATGTGCGTGCACGCTTGATCACAGCCCTGCGGGTGGTATGATGATGGGAACTGTGTGGAGGTGCGATCATGTTGGTTCAGGTAGACATCTTTCAGGACGAAGACGGGCATTGGTGTGCGGAGGGGGTCGGTCACGGCATCGTGACCCAGGGGGACGACCTGAATGGCCTGATGCTCAACATTCGTGAGGCCTGCGAACTGCATTTCGAGGACGAGATCGCAGCCGGCAGGACCATCGACCTGCTGGTCACCGCGAAATTGGAGATCAACGGTGCCGCAGCTACCGCAAGTTAGCGGACGCCAGGTCGTCGCCATGATGCAGCGCCTGGGTTACGAAATGATCCGTCGGCGCGGCAGCCATATTCGTCTGAAACGCCAGATGGGGGATGATGTTCATTTCGAGACTATCCCCGACCACCAAGTGCTGGCCAAAGGCACTCTCGGCGCAATTCTCAAACACGTCTCCCGGGCAACGGGAAAACCCGTCGAGGACTTGACAGAAATGCTACGCTAACTGCCAAGCCGGGTAGGGTCCGCTCCGCGGCGGGTGGCATGGTCAAGGGCCACCCTCGGTAACGTTACGACTTGCCCGACGACCTTTCGAGTTGACCACCGATGGCCAATCGCTCACCATCGCGCCGGTGCGTGATCGAAAACGGCGAGCGCGTTTCGAAGCGGCGCTGAAGAAAACGAATCGACGCTACGGCCACGCTCTCAAGAAGCTGGCGGAGTAGGCGCGGATGACGCCCGAGTTCCTGCACCACGACCTCTTCGGAATGGCTGCGGCGTACCTGTTCCACATCGTTCAGAATCACCCGTTCGTGGGCGGCCGATTTCTCGTATTCCTACGGCGACGTGGGCTCGAAACCCTGACGGTTCTCTACATCATCACCATCGCCTACAACTCCCTCGTGCCGCTCGATTTCTCTCGTCAGGTTGCAGAGCAGGAAGAGGAAAGCGAGTGGTTTTGGGGCTTCCGGCGGTGCATTTCTCCATCGCCGATGCCGCCGGCAACGTCATGTTGTTGGCCAGACGGATAGCCGCCAGGTTTATCCAGAAGTTGCAGGGCAGGCCCTCACTGGTGATCGCCGGGATGCTGGGATTCGCTCTGGTGGTGGTGGCGTTGCTGCCGATGGATGTCACGTTTTCGGTGGATCGGCTGCATCAGGCGGCGGGTGACCGGGATCGCGTGGCTGCGTGGTTGTCCACCTCTCAAAAATAGCAAGCTCGTGCTTGTGCCCGCAACGAACACTTGGTAGGACATGGAACGTAGCTTGGCGAAGGCGGTGGGGGTAACTACGCCTTCCGCCAGAAAATTTGTTAATAGGGAAGAGAGAGATGCCTGGAGAGTGGGCGTGCTCTCTCTTTTTTGTGCGTCAAGAGTAGTTGGATGACAAATGGAACGTCACCCCAAGAGATTTGGATTTTGACTGAAGGATGGGACGAGAATGCGCAAGTGCATGACAATCGCGACAGTAGCAGCAGTGGTATTGGCCTGCGTCTCCGGTGTGCAGGCGGATGTGGTGATGGAAACCGTGCCCGTTGGTAACCTCGGGAACGCTGGTGAGCTTTCGGGCCTCGGCGCAGGCGGCAACGGCCCAGATCGCATCTGCGGGGCGGTGGACTACGCGTACAATATCGGCAAGTACGAGGTGACGGCGGGTCAGTACGCCGAGTTTCTCAACGCCGTGGCGGCCACGGACACGTACGAGCTCTATAGCAGCTACATGGACAGCAGTCGGTACGGCTGCCAGATCACGCGGCACGGGAGCCGACTGGGTAAACCGTCCGGTGAATTACGTCTCCTGGGGCGACTCAGCCCGCTTCACCAACTGGCTGCACAACGGTCAGGGCAGCGGCGACACGGAGACGGGCTCGTACAACCTGAACGGGGCGATGATCAATGCCGAACTCCAGGCGGTGACGCGTGAGGCGGACGCCACCTGGGTGATCCCGTCGGAGGACGAGTGGTACAAGTCTGCGTATCACAAGAATGATGGGGTCACGGGCAACTACTTCGACTACCCCACGAGCAGCGACGACCCGCCTGGTTACATCGGTGATGGCGGGTCGATCACGAACCCCGACCCGGGCAACTACGCCACATACGACGGCGATGGCGGAGTCAATGGTCTCGGCAGCCCGTATTACCGAACAGAGGTCGGCGAGCACGAGAACTCGGCCAGCCCCTACGGCACGTTCGACCAGGGTGGGAATGTGCGGGAGCGGAATGAATCCATACTTTACCTTTTGTCTCGCGGGCTGTGTGGCGGGACGTTCTTCTACGACGACGCCCTCCTGCACGCGGCGAGTCGTTGCGACGACAACCCGGAGTACGATGGCGGGGGCATCGGGTTCCGCGTCGCCGAAGTTCCTGAGCCCGCTACGATAGCACTGCTGGGTCTCGGAGGCGTGGCGGTTCTCGGCAGGAAAAGACGGTAAGAAGGTTACCCTCTGTCCGAGTGCTGAGGAGACAGAATGACGGCGGGTGGCGGGTGGCCATGTTCTGCGCCGCATGCTTTCGCACAGCGTATACGTCGTGTTTCGCAATCGATGAGATAGTTCGCCGGTTCGATATGGCAACCGATCGGCAGCGCGGACTCTCGGCGGCATCGTTTCTACCAGATGGTCAACGCAGGTTTCGTGCTTCGAGCGACCGTGCTTCCCGGATCAACCGCGCGAACGAAACGACACGGATGGCGAACACTTCCGGCAAGCCTTCCAGACGACGAGCAGCGGCAGACAAACGATTACTAACACCATCCCCAGACCGCACGGTCCGCTCCTGCGTGCTGCGATCACCGGGTGATTCGTTTCCCCGGTCTGCGGATTCTCGTCCACGTCCGAACCACCCAGTTCCTCCGGGCCGGCGTCGTCATCGCCATTGGGTTCGTCCGTGCCCTCCTCGCCGCCTTCGTCGCCCTCGGCGGCGGAGCCGGGATCCTCATGCATCGCGTCGGCCTTGTACGCAGCGTCGTCCAGTTTCGCGCCGGCATCGACCAAGTGACCGATGGCCTGTTCGCGCTGCATGGCTGCGGCGTCCGGGTCGCCTCCGTTGGATTCCTCCAACGCTGCAACGGCTTCCAGGATGTTCTCTCTTGCCGCCTCCAGGTCCGCCAAGAGCGCAGCGTAATCTTCGCCTTCCCCATTCTCTTTCAGCGTGGCCCTGTTACCGGCTTCCGCCACCGCGTCGCAGGTCATCTGGATAAGCTGGTCGACGGACGCAACAAGAGCCCCGAAATCGACGGGGCACTCCTCGGCCAGGCTGCATTCCGAAATGCCCACCTGACTCTGGATGACAGCCGCCTGAAGCTGGACGATGCCTTCGCGAATCGCATCGAGCAGCGAGTTGGGGCTGCTCAGCGCGTTGACCACCACCCGCTGCACGCCGGTGACGTTATTGCCTCTCCCATCGTCGGCGCTCCAGGTCACCAGGGTTTCACCGGCGTCGAAGCGCATGTCGGAGGGGGCGTCGTTGGTGATTGTGTCGTCCGCGATCGGCAGGCACGCATCTTGGCCGTGGCTATCGCCTTCGCTTGGTCGTCCGGCCCATACCCGGCATAAATGCCGGGCCTAGCCTGGATTTTCGCCTAAACTAATTGCACCCCAATTCGGCGTGACCCCGCGGTCGTCAGCGGACCTCGAGATGGAGGCGCCTTCCCCCCCACCAGGGCACCTGCGGCGTGGCCTTGAGGCATCCGCCGGCCAGCAGGAGGGGATGGTGAGCACCGCGGCGGATGCTTACCTGGACCTCACCCTTTGATACCGAAACACGAGCCGGGGTGTTGAGCAAGCGACGAAAAATCTGCTTGGGCTGAGCCGCTTCGAAACCCTTCAATTGGCCAGCCAGTTGGCGGTAGAGACCATTGGCAACCAGGGTCAATATCAAATCCAGGTCGTGCTTTGGTAGTTTTTACTTTATCATTGACAGCGTTGAGAGAACCCATGGATTTGCGTTTGCCGGTGAAAAAGCTGGGGGTCCCGGCGAAAACGAGCCCGTGGACCCACACGGACTGGGGGACAATCCCCTCATGCGAAAATCCGGGCTAGCCATGTCAACACGCCACCACTACCCCAATAACGCGTCAAGACCCCCTTTTTCTCGCAATAAGTAAGCCTGACCCCCTTTCACTCCCGGCGTCTTGCCGACGTACATGCCGAAGGGGATGCCTGTTCCGGCCAACAACCCGCGCATTCGGCCGAGCTGGTCCTCCGCGAGCGCGTTCATGGGATAGACGATCACCGCACAGATGCCAGGCGCCGCGTTCTCGTCCTTGAGTTCCAGGCAAGTGCTGATGATCGGGTAGAGAAAGCACTCCGTCTTACCGGATCCCGTGCCGGTCGAGACGAGCGTCGTCTTGCGGGCGTGGATCGCCCTGATCGCCTGCTCCTGATGCCGGTAAACGTGCGTGATTACCGCTGGCACGCGCTGTCGCATGTGCGGGTGAAACAGGCCTTCGGAGATCAGGTCGTCGATAGCTGCTCCCCGTTGAAACGAGCGCGACAAACTGATGTACGGCCCCTTGAGCAGCGGTGTGTTGCGTGTGTCCTCGAGAGACAACAGCGTTCGCATCTGCCGATGCAGGTGCTCATCAGCGAACGGGTAAGCCGTCAACTGGTACTTCAGGAAGCTCCGGACGACCTTCTCGGTGTACGCTATCGGGTTCAGGGCCATAGGTGAGTCCTCTCGCTCTGCAACATGGCTTACTCCGTTTTGGCCCGAATGGCGACTGTTGGCCTAATGACACGTGACCGCGATACGATGGTAAGGGACCTTGAGCCTCGCGTCAGTGCTACGTACAGATTCCGGCTATCGTACGCGTCGGCATCAAGAACAACAGCATGGTCGAACTCTAACCCTTTGACACGCAGTGTTGTTCCAACGGTACATCGTGAGAGGAGACGCCCACGCTGACGTGCACGGTTGCGTGCGATCCAGGCGGCGTCCTCAAGTGTCTCTGCTTCTCCGACGCGCAGCGCACGGGCAGACCGGATCATCTCGCGCAATAACTCTCGTCGATATGTAACAGCGCCGGGTATTCCCGAGATACTCTGCAGTGCCGATTCGACTCCTGCCATGGAGTCATTGTTGGCCACTTTAAGTAAGGCGTCCAAGCAATCCCTGTGCTTGCGCACATTTGGCACACGATTCTTCTCAAGGGCGTCTCGGATCGTCCGGAGCTCGGTCCGCACCTTCGTCATGCACTTGCAGGCGAAATCAAGCAAGACAACTGCTCGGCTATATCCGCTCGACGAATCAAGGCGAGCCGCGAAATGGTACAGGTCTGTCAAGTCGATGGCTTCAACGCACGAGTAGAGACCCTTCAGATGGCTAGCGACGTCGTGACACTGATTCGGCCACTGATGGATCACGATCACCGTCTCTCCCTCGTTGCTGGCCGCGTCATAACAAGCGGACAACTGCCGCTGCTGCTTGGTTACGCGATTGCTGCCATCGATCCACTGTATGGGTGCGCCCCTCACATCTAGATCCTGCCCCTGCTGCAGCCTCATCCGAACATCTCGCAACCATTCACCAAGCGCCGGGTTCGAAGACACCCAGCGCCATGGGGTAGTCGGTCCCGTTACATTCTCGAACGAGGGACGAACATGCTCCTCCCAAGTGATTGCCTCGTTGCCACCAAAACTGAAGATACCCTGAAGCGGGTCACCGACGACGCGACAGGGGAGGGTATTCAGCAACGCCATCACTAGATCATGCTGCTCCACGGTACAATCCTGGTATTCGTCAACGTACACGCCGGAATATGAGGCCCCCATGATCTCCCGGATTGGCTGGAGGGCGAGAAGCCGAGTAGCGGCGGCATACACCGCGGAGTAGTCCGCGTTTGTGCGAGGCTTCGCGTTGGGCAGACCGCTGGTCTCTGGAAAGGCCCTGGCGAGGCGAAGGGACCAACCAGCAATTGTGTCTATCTGATATGCCCCCGTTGGGGCTGCAACCCTACTTACTCGTCGCCGAATGGCTTCGACGCCCGCGTGGGTATGGGTCAGAACCAGTTCTTTTCCCTCGCCGTAGCTGGCAACGGCAGTTGCTATAACCTCCGTCTTGCCGCATCCGGCAGCGGCGATCATAGCTCCCCGCGGGTTCCTGGCCAGTGCAGCTGCTTCATTCATCGCCGTGCGCCCACCGTCGCAGTTCGTCAATCTTCTGGCGCAGGTCCGAACCGGCTATCGCATCCCAATGTGCGATTATGACGCTGGCCAGTTCCTCGGCCAGATCTACCCGTTTGAACCACCCCTTTCGGTTGCCTGCTTTGTGTTCTTTGGCCGCGGTCCCAATAGCAGCTCGGAGATCAGCGTCGTTGGAGCCCGAATCACGCCAATCCCGTGGCTCCCCGGCAAGAGCGTTGGCAGAACCGTTCAACCTGTATGCGACGGCGTCTCGGACTGGGTTCTCGCCCCAGTGGTCCATCGCCAAGCGCACAACCTTCGCCACGCCGTCCCACGGTAGATCATGGGCGATGCGCTCTTCCAGAGCTACATTTCCGTCCCACAGCATCACCCGGGTACCGCCTGCCTCCAACGTGTCCTGATCAGGATCGAGCGGCCGATCGGAGTCCCCGAGTAGAACGACTTCGTATCCAAGATCGGCCAGTGCCTTCGCTACTGAAGCGGCTTCTGTGCCGCCGCCATCGGCCAGCGCGACACCAGCAAGAGCGAAAGAACGGCCTCCATCCGACCACCAGTTATCGAGGCGTCGACAAAGCCCCAGTTCCGTTCGTCCCTCGCACACTAGCACCTTCCGAGCGAGGAAGGACTCGCTTGCCTTGCGGATGATCGGTCGAAGTGCCGGAGCAACATCAAGGACTTTAGTCACACCATCGGTGGACCTCACGACGAAGAGATGGTCTGTGTCCAGCTCTTCGAGGACGACGGGCGCGTGCGTTGTCATAAGCACGTTCCGTCGCTTCTGGGGGTCGGCTGTCCCGCACAAGACCCGGAGCAGACGACGAATCCGGTGTGGCTCGAGGCCGGTTTCGATCTCATCGACCAGCGTGACGCCACCCGCCTTCGTTACTTCCCACTGCATGGCCGCTGCCAGAAGTCGACGCGTGCCAAGACCCGCCCTGCGAATCGGTACCTCGCCGTCATGCAGCGATAGCCCTCCAACGCCAACAGATATCGCCTCGACATCGAGCTGGGGGCGGTAAGCGGCCTGAGCGGCTACGCCAAACTCGGCTCCAGCGCGTTTGGCCGCGGCCGCGGCATTATGCAGATTGATCAGTTCGCCTGGTGGTATGCCAGCCAGTGTGGCTCTCGCAGCTCGGCCCGCGCTCGCCAGAATGGTCGCCAGATCATCCCCCTTAGTCGTCAGCCGGGAGAGAATAGCGCTGCGCCCCCAAGAGAAATGTCGATCCAGGTACTCCCCCAAACGAGCGCACCCGAGGCTTTCCCGGTCCTTTGCACTAATCGGCCTTCCTTCGGGATCACGATCATTCACAACTGTCCAAGATGGCTCCAACGAAGACGTGACCTGCAGACGGATGGAAAGCACGAGCTCATCATCCTCCGCTGGTTCGTCGCGGAGCTCACCCTCCGATGTCCACCCCCTGGCCCAGTAACCGTACCTCGCTTCGCTCTTTAACTCCTCGGGCAGGTCGCCAACCGTGACTGTGATTCGGATGGGCGAATCCGGCTTAGCCTGGTAGAAATCGGTGTCATGGAACTGAATGCTCCACCGAGCCGACAGGGCAAGTTCGATGGCATCAAGGATCGTCGTCTTCGTAGAATCCCCTGGACCGACAAGGCAGGCAATCTCGCCTCTGGGATTCCATTCAAGCTTCTTGATTCCTCTGAATCGTTCGACCTCAACTCTCTTGATCTTCATAAGGCCAGTTCCTCTGCCACGCCTGACTGTACTGGTTCAGCGTGAATTGGACAAATGCCCTCGTCCGTTAAGCGACAATCCTTGCCTTCGGCAAGGGGTTTTTTTTAGGCATGGGGGGAATGCTCCGAATGGTAAGGAAAGGGTGTGAGGGCGAATCCTGAGGTTCGCCACCAGGACCATTCGTCGCACACACCACCGGCTATCCCTGGCGGGTTGCTCCCCAGCAGAGCCCGCTTCCGTTTCACTGGCTGATAACATGGTCTCCATCTTCTGCTGGCCCGTCAAGAACACTTCGCCGTGACTTGGATCACTTGTCTTGGAACATGGTCATTTCCTTTCAAGCAACACGCCAAACTCCAATAAGGAAATGTCCAATTCCGTCTGAAGCATTACAGGACCGCTCCCTTACGGTCGCGGCACTGATTTCGGGTTAGCGGGCGGTTACTCCGATGATGCGGACTTCTTCACACAAGCCGTGTTTGCTGAAGATCAACACGTAGTAGTGGGACTTCCCGTGGCTGGCCCAGTTGGGTGCGTCATAGAACCGTGCGGTGGCGCCGCTTGATTCGCTGTGCATGGTGAAGAGCGGAAGGCTCAGTTCGGCATCCGCTTCGCACTCGGTTGGAGTTTTGCCGTAGGCAACGTCAGCCAGCTTCCTGGTCTTACGCACATCCTGGAGACCTTCGGTATTGCGTTTACACTTGAACAGGCCGGTGATGATGCCTGTGGGTGAGGTTTCCACCACGTAGAAGGATTCGCTGAAAGACTCGTCGGGATGGCGATAGATCAACCATCTGTCACCTGTGGTGTCGTCAATGAGGGTATCGTGTCGTTCCCCGAACATCTCGTCGGCGGCATGGGACTCTTTGCCGAGCAACAACGGTTTGCGTTGCCGCACGTCGCGGTCGTCAACCGCCTCGCCAACGAGACTGACGGCGAAACTGATGGGGTGCAAGCGACATCCGGCAAGGAGCACGGCTGTCAGCACCGGTAGATAGACCATTGCACGGCGGGTTTTAGTATGGCTCATAAGCCCGTCTCCCATACAGGTGCATATCACTCTACATCCACACCGGTGGGGGCGCCGATACCACCGTGGCGGGCAACGCCGTGAACCCAATGTTCTCGCTTTTGCTCGCAATTTTCTGCTGACACAAGAGTTGCACATTCAGCCTCCGGAGGAGGCGATGGGATATAGCCCAAGGCGAAGCACAGCGAACCCTGGGTAGGCTGTCCCTCTCGCCCAAAGTCCCCGTAGATAGTGACATATGCCCCACCGGTTGGCGGTTTACCTTGGGGCTCTACCCAAAACCCCGAGGTTTTCCGCTTTGTACCCAAAACATGCAGGAAAGGCAGGAACCCCTCTTCCGAGGAAACTCCTACCCATGTTTCGGGGCCGATGAAACGCTCGGATTGCTCCTCAGCAGAGCCCTATCCTCTCCACCGACATAGGCTATTGTCCAACAGTAGCAGCAAATGTCAATCATGCTCAATCCTTTTTGTTGTCTTGGGCCGATCCTCAAGTTCGCTATCAATATTCAGATACTCCTGAACCAGAAACAAACTGCAGCCTTTGCCCGCAGGCGTAGGGTGGGTGGAACCTCGCGGAGCGAGGTGGAACCCACCAACCGGTGTGGTGGGTTTCGCCCGCCTGCGGCGGGCTCCACCCACCCTACGGGGGATTCTT
>JAGLWJ010000357.1 GCA_023133475.1 Phycisphaerae bacterium
CAACCACCAAAGCCTCGCCGCGGGCCTTGTCCGTGGGCTTGCCCCATGGCGCCCACAGAGCTTCCAGCGCCCAGCACGGGCAAGGGCCGCCGGGTAGCGTCATCGCAAGATGAACGTCTTCCGGGGGCGGTCCTTGCCCGTGCCACCCAACTATTTGCCTTGGCCACCCGCCGAACATTACATGACGATCATCTTTGGCATGGTCGGATTCTCAGGGTTCACGATTAACGTCTGACTCCGTGGTTCAATGACCACGTCGAGTTCTTCCAGAGGGAGGGCTCCCAACAGGACGGTATCCGTCCCGAGGACCATGGCATTACAGGTCGCCAGACGGTTTTCAAAGCGAACGTTCACCGGCCCGACCACAGGCACCTTGTGGAGAGTCCCATCTGCGATCAACGCCTCTCTTTCCGTGACGTCTTCCAACCCCAACTGAAGGCGAACATGTTCCGGCACCACGAGCATATAAGCCCCGCGGTCAACCAGCGCGTTTACTTTGATTCGCCTGATCTTCTCTTCTTCCAAGTAGCCCCTTCGACACAAGCATTCGTCTTGAAGGTTGGCCAATTCGACCTCGGCATATACTAATCCCACCGTTTTCTCCTTCCATCATGGGGTTCGTTCCTGCCCCGAGTTCGGCATAGACCACCTTGGCGCTGCCCAGCAGCCGAGATAGCTCCTCCTCCATATCCGTGAGCTTGCCCATCCACGGTCCATAGTCGTCGTTCTTGAAGACGACCAGGAAATCGACGTCGCTGCGTGGCGGGTGGCATGGTCCACGCTTGCGTGGCCATGTTGTCTCCTCGTCGTTGCCGCATGCTCACGCGAGCGTGAGGCATGCCACACGGCGAAGTCGTCGATGTCGACGCAGTCAGACGTCTTGATCTTCACCCTCGATGGCCTCCCGCAACTGTTGGTAGATACGTTCCCGCGAGGTTGTTGCGGATGTTGAGCAGGTCGTTTTCCGCCTTGGCAACCCAGGTCCGGGGATCATCAGGATTGCTCATACAAGACCTTACCTTCCGACTCGATGACCCGGATCAGTGAGTTTCGATATTGCCGCTGCTCCTCGACCTCCTGGGGCGTGTAGACGATCAAGTCCATGGCCCAGCGACGTAGGCCGAATAGGGCATCGATCGCTCGCGCACGCTGCGCCGGCGGGTCGCTGGTTTCCACCTCCACCATCAGGTCCAGGTCACTGTCCGCGCGCGCATCTCCCGCAGCCCGGCTGCCGAACATCACAATCCGCCGAGGCTGGAACGCCTCCACGATCTTTCGCACAATTTCGTCGATCGGGGGCTCAATCACGACGCAATCTCCCATTGTCGCTCTCGTGGGTGTCGGCAGTGAACTCCTCCCAACCACCGGCGGTGAACGCGTGAATGTGGCCGATGCACTCGCGGATATGCAGCAGGTAGACCCGATCGTCCTTCACAGCGGCACAGCCTCCGCCAGAACGCGGTCGCGCAGCAGATGGTGCAAGCCCGCCGGTTCGACAACATCCACGCGCCGCCCCAACAGCTCCTCCAGGTCTGCCACCAAGCCGCCAGGAAACCACGGTGAGGTTTGCGGGCCGGCGTCGATCAGAAGGTCTACATCGCTGTCCGGCCCGGCGTCGCCGCGGGCAAAGGAGCCGAATACGCGAACGTTCCGTGCCCCGTGCCGGGCGGCGATGTCGAGAATCGCAGCCCGCTTCTCAATTAGTGACGAATCGCTTACCACAGTTCGGCCCCTCGAAGTCTGAGTTCCCGGAACAGCGTGCATTCATGATACCAAACCACCCGCGCCAAAGCCAGAAGGTAAGTGGACGGGTGGCCGAGGTTCTCCGAAGCTGGCGGGTGGCATGGTCCACGCTTGCGTGGCCATGCTCTCCCTCGACACATTCTCCATGCCCACGACGAGCGTGGGCATGCCACACAGTCGCCCGCGGTTCGCTATTGTTCGAGCATTTCGTCGATGGCAGCGCGGAGGTCCGGGATATCACGTTCGATCACCTCCCAGACGGTTTCGAGCTTCACGCCGAAGTAGCGGTGGATCAGCAGGTCGTACGCCGTCAACAGGCTCAGATCGCCGAGTTGACTCACAAGCTCGAGGAAGCCCTGGCGAGAATCGCTTGGCTCGAGGGACAGGTCTTCGGCCGAAAGTCCGAGCAGATCGAGTGGGAAGTTACCCTGTTCCGCCGTATTCATAAGCGGACCCGTTACGTGCCTACGTGTGATTGCCGGACTATGCCCGGATTCTGGAGCGTAGCCGCACCGCCAACCACTGGAAGATGGATGAGACGCGCTGGTTGGTCTTTGAAGAAGTAGAGGGCAAAGACGGCTACCGATGGTGGTTGTGGGTGGTCATTACTGACGAGACGGTGGCCTTTCTTCTGGAACCCACACGCTCAGCCCAGGTGCCCCGCGCGACCTGTTCATCGGCTGGGACGACGGGCAACGTCGCCGCAACCTGCACCGCATTGTCAACAACTCCCGGTTCTTAATCCTCAAGAGTCACTTCGAGGCCGACCCCGTCCGCTACGCCGCAGGGTGAAGATGCTCAATGTTTAACGCTCCCGGTAATATGTCCCCGCAACAACACGGAAGCCCGTGCTGCGCCCGCGCTTGTCGGGCAGGTGCTCAAGGCGATGCGCACAAGACCAGCGGTAGGCGTGGCCGCTGCCCCACGAGCCGCCACGCATTACACGCAACGTGCCACTCGCGGGGCCCTGCGGATTGTCGCACGGGCTGTCGGCGTAGTAATTCTCATCGTGCCAGTCGTAGCACCATTCCCACACGTTGCCGGCCATGTCGTACAACCCGTACCCGTTGGCCATGTCCACCCCCGCCGGCTCCTGCCCGCCGTCGTAGTAGCCCACCGGCGTCGTATAGGGATAATCACCGGTCTCGTACGGGTCGTAGGACACCCAGTAGTTCGCCTTTGAGCCGTCGGTGTAGTTGCCCCAGGGGTACGTGTAGTACGGATTGTGATGGCCCCCACGGGCGGCGTATTCCCATTCCGCCTCGGTAGGCAAGCGATACCCGTTGGCATCGAAGTCGCACGTCCAGGCGGACAGGTCGTAGCAAGGCGTTCGTCCATGCTGTTGGCTTCGCCAGTTGGCGTAGGCGGCCACCCCGTACCAACTCACGTGCACCATCGGGTGGTCTTCCTTGTCCGAGGTGATGGTGAAGGTGTTGCCGTCCCAGTGGATCCGGCTTGCGAGGTCCGCGGAATACGTATTGCAATACGGCTCAGTGTCGCCGGCCTTGTATACCACGCCGTTGGTGCCTACCTCGATTGCCCCCTGCCCGTAGGCCGAGTTGAGGTAGGCGCAGTACTGCTGATTGGTCACCTCGTAGACGTCCATGTAGAACGAATCCACAGAGACGTTGTGCGGGGGCAACCAGTCGTCGGCAAAGCAGCTCACAATCGGTCCTTCGTGGCAGCCCATCTCGAACTCCCCGCCGGGGACCAGCACCATCCCGGAAGGAGGGAACGACTCCGGACCTGTGAATCCTTGGTGGAGCAGGGCGTAGTCGTCCAGGTCGATGATGCCGTTCGAGCCGATCAGGTTGGCCGGTTCGCATGGCGACCCCGCCACGATCTCCTGATCGAAGCACATCTGGAACTCGGCGAAGTCGGCCAGATCCACGTCGCTGTCCGGCTCGAAGTCGCCGTTACCGTGACCCACGCATCCTTCGGTGCTCTCGTCGCACCACTCGCTAACTGTGCAGGGGTAGCTGGCAGACTGACAGATGCCGGAGCCGTCGCAAGTCTCCGCCCCGTTGCAGTACAGCGCGTCCGGACACGGAGTGCCACTCGAAGCATGGTTCGCCTGGCAGGTGCCCGCACCGTCGCAGGTGTCCGGGTCGGTGCAGTCATCGCCGGTCGGATCGCCGCAGGACGTGCCTGACGGGTCATAGCAGTTCTCGGCGCCCTCGTTGCAGGTCTCGTTGCACTCCCCGCCGCCGACGCACGGGTCGCCGGCGTGCTGCGAGCAACTGCCGCCCGAACACGTGTCCGCACCATTGCAATACTCACCGTCATCACACGGGGCCGAGTTGTTCGGGTGCGTACAGTTGCCCGCCCCGTCGCACTCGTCGTCCGTGCACTCGTTGCCGTCGTCCGGGCAGGGCGTGCCCGACGGCTCGATGGTGCCAGCCTGGCAGTTACCGTAGGCGTCGCAGGTCTCTGTCCCATCGCACACTTCGTCGTTGTCGCACTCCAGATCGGAGGTGCACTCACACGGCGGGCAAGGGCCGCCACAGTCGATACGCTCCTCGCCCCCGTCCCGAAGCCCGTTGGTGCAGGTGACTTCTTCGCATTCGTCCGGAATACCGTTGGTGTTGGAGTCCGTGCTGACACCGCTGGCGATGTCGCACTCGTCCGGAACCCCGTTGGTGTTGCAGTCCGCACTCGTGGCCCCGCTGATGTCGAGATCGTCTGCAATGCCGTTGATGTTGCAGTCCGGGGTGGGGGAAGTCAGTGCGAAGGCCAGGTCAATCGACTGCCCCGCCAGTGAATGAGCGGGCGGGTAGGTCAACGCATTCCAGGGACCGGTATAGGGTTCCTGCCCGTCGCCCCAGACGGCTTCGTCATTCCAGTGATCGACGGAGGTCTTCCAGCCGAAAAAAGCATTGGAATTCGCGGGCACGGCTTGCACATCGAGCCAGTACACCACCGACTCGGCCGGCGTGCCTTGCTGGTGGAAGGCATCTTCCGGATCGATGGAGAAGCGGTACCTCCAGCAGACCGTGTCCGCAGGAAAAGTGTAGCCGCCGGGGTTGTCAGAGTCGAGCCATCCCTCCTCGATTCCCTCTACCCAAGCTCTGGCCGTGCAGGTCCCGTTCGTGCCGAAGTCCTCGGGCTCGAAGGTTTGGTACCAGAGCACGCTGCCCGGCTGGCCGGAGTCGTCCTCGTGGACGCTCAGCGTGAACGAGACGTTGCCGGCGTCGGCGCCAGGCAGAACATCATCGTTCCACGAACCCCAGATATCGATTCCCGTGATCAAGCCGTTTGTCTTGCACTCGAAGTCGTCGGCCAGGACAAACGCGTAGCCGGCCTCTCCGTTGGAGGAGGCGTTCACGTCGATGCCGTTCGAGGTGAGGTCGGGATACTGAATCCACTTGTAGGGGTGCTCCTGCCCGCTAACCCCGAACGCCATGCCGACCGGGTCCACCGGGCACGATGGGAAGGTGGTCATATCGTACCATGGACCTGAGAAGGGGTCGTGGGCGGGCTTCGCCCAGACGGCGTCATCGTTCCAGTGGTCGTCGGAAACCGCCCACCAGAAATGCGCACCTTGCCCCGCCCCGCCCGGCGGAGAGGGGTCGGCCTGGACATCGAGCCAGTAGACAACCGGGGCGACCGCCGTGCCTCGCTGAGGGAACGCGTCGAGCGGATCGATGGGGAACGTGTACTGCCAGTAGGCCGCGGACGATGAAGCTGTGCACTGGGAGCCAGGCTCGAGCCACCATCCGTTGACCGCTTCCTGCCAGAGCTGAACGCTGTACTCGCCCGGGTAGAAGGTGCGGAACCACAGCACGTTTCCGGGTTTGCTGAAAGAGCCGTTACTGGCGATGTCGTCGTGGATGCTAAGGGTAATCTCGGCGGCGCCGGCGTCGCCATTCGGGTAGAGCTGCCCATCCGGCAGGAAATCGTTTTGCCACGCCCCCCAAACCCGAATGTCCGTGATCGGACCGGTCAGCGTGCACTGGAAATCGTCGGCCACGAGGTACTTATAGACCGACGCGTCGGACATGACGGTGCCGGCGTTTGTGGTCAGATCGGGGTACTGCACCCACTTCGTGGTGCGGCGGCGGAACACGTAGGCCGCGCCGGTGTCAGTCTCGTCGGCGTAGGCGCCCACCAGGGCATAGTCCTCGTCGAGCGCAACGGCGTGGCCGAACCAGTCGTTGAGCGCCAGGTCTGAGGACGTCAGCCGGTTTGTCTCCTGATTGGTGGTCACCCAGCCGCCCGCGGGTTTCTCGTAGACGTAGGCGGCGCCGCGATCGTTGCGGAACATCGCGCCCACGATGGCATAGTCGCCGCTGATGGCGACGGCCCCGCCGAACTGGTTGTCAGCGGCGAAGTCCGATGCGGTAAGCTTGGCGGTCTCCTGGTTGGTCGGTCCCCAACCGCCGGGTGGCTTGACGAAGATGTACGCCGCTCCCGTGTAGCAGTTATCGTCAGGCGGTGGAGGGCAATCGTGGCTATCGTACTTCCTCCCGACGATGGCAACCTCCCCGCTGATCGAGACCGACTCCCCGAATCCGCCTCCGTTGGTGGTGGCGTTTGCCGGGGTAAGCTTGGAGACTTGCGACCAGGTTTCCGCGCCGCCGTCGCGCTCGAAGATATAGGCGGAGCCGTTGTAGCAGTTCGGGTGTAGGGTTGGGCAGTTGTCGTCGTCGCCGGGCGCCCCCGCGATGATGGTGTCGCCGTCGATGGACACCGAATAGCCGAGCATGTCGGCGGACTGGGCGTCCGAGGCGGTCAGCTTGTCCTTCTCCTGGTTGGTGCTCACCCATCCGGTGGGCGGCCGCTTGTAGACGTACACCGAGCCGGACATGCCGCCCAGGTCGTCATCGCCTATGGCGCCCACGACCACGTACTCCCCGCGAATCGCCACCGACCAGCCGAAGTCATCCTCAGCGACCGTGTCCGATCCTGTGAGCCGGGCCACCTCAGTCCAGCTTCCGTTGCTGTTGGCGAACACGTAGGCCGCGCCGGAGCCGTTTTCACCATCGGCTCCCACGACGGCGTAGTCTCCGTCGATCGAAACGGACCAGCCAAAGGAATCACCGGCCGCCGTGGCCAGGGAACCGGCCAATTCCACCACCTCGACCCACGTTCCGTTGTTGTTGACGTAGATGTAGGCCGAGCCGGGGCCTTTGTCCGGGGCGCCGGCGATCGCGCAGTCTCCGCTGATCGATATGGAGAAGGCGAACAAGTGCCCTTGGACGCCGTTCGAGGCGGTCAGCTTGGCTTCCTCCGACCAATTGGCCCAGACCGGGGCCGCCACGAGCAAACCCCCGGCAAGAGCCGCCATCATCCCCAACCGTTTTTTGTTTTTGTTGCTGTTCAACATGCTCGAACCTCCTATGCAAAGTTTCTGGCGAAACGGCGTAAGCTGGGCACCGCCCACTTTGGCCGACGGGCCATCTCCGCGACCTCGGCGCTGTCTCGAGCGACCGGGAACATGGGATGCCAAGTATGGAAACGTTGACAACGACGCGGGACGACGCGGTTTTTCAGTTTTTTCGGGCTTTTTTGGGAACCGCCGCGTCGGTCGAATCCGACGGCTCCAGTTTCCCGTTCGCTACTCGCCGCGGGGCGGGGTGTCCAAGCGCCACTGGGCGAGTTCGTACTCGTTCATGGGGGTCAGCAGGCTGGTGTTCGGGTCGAACTCGACGCCGGTTTGCACGCACCGCTCGAACCACTCGCGGGCCCGTCCGAAATCGCTCGACAGGAGGCAGGCTTCACCAGCGTAGTAGCAGGCCTCGCAGAACGCCTCCGGGTCGTCTCGGGCGACGGCGTCGGCCACGAGCTCATCGGGCTTGATCTCCCGGGCCAGGCAGCGGAAGACCTGACGCAGCCAGGAGGGGCTCTCGACCTCACGCAACGCGGCGTCCAGGACCTCCCGAGCCTCGGCGTTGCGGTCCAACTCGCGGAGAATGAGAAACCGCCGGGCGTCGGAGAAGCCCGGCCGACCCAGCAGAGCCCGCACCCGCTCGTAGTCCTTCAGGGCCTCGTCGGTCCGCCCGAGGATCCACAACGGGGTGCCCCGCTGATAGTGGTGCCAGGCGAGGACAGTCTCACCCTCCCGTCCAAGCTGCCTGGTGTAGTCTTCAACCGCCTTGGCGTGCTCTCCGATACGCCGGTAGGCGTGCGCCCGGGCGGTGTAGTCGCCCGCGCGGGTGTAGTGTTCGATCGCCTCGTGAAAGCGCCCTTGTCGAGCCAGAATCTTCCCCTTGAAAACGGTCCACACCTCAACCGGAGCCCCCAACTCGAGGAGCCTGTCAGCGGTCCGGAATGCGCCGTCCAGGTCGCCTACCTGCAACCGCAGATAGGCCAGCCGGGCCCAGGCAAGGGTGTGTGGCTCGCCCCCGGCGGAGCACCGTGTGGCTTGCCGAGCACATTTCAAAGCCCGTTGCAGATCGAGTGTGGTGAACGATCGCAGATACCAACCCTCGGTCGTATCCGGCGCCTGGTGCTCGGCTTGTGCCTGCAGGGCATCGGCCCGCTCCGCGTCGCCCAGACCTCGGTACATCTCAGCCATCAAGAGCCGGTAGGCCCATTGTGAGGAAACGGGAGCATGTGGCAGGGAGCGCTCGAGAGACACGGGGCCGGACACGCGGGTTGCCCCGTTGCGGTACAGCGCCTGGGCATACGTCAAACGGGCTTCCTCCACTCTCGGGCGTTTACTGCAGACAACTTTCGCGTTGCTGGATGCCGAGACGGTGTCTCCGGCCTCCAAGGTCCGCTGTGCCTGCAGCACCGTCCACCGGGTTTGGGCCCAGCGTTGCTGTCTCCAATGTGACCGGGCCACGAGGGCGGCGAACGTCGCCACGACGACCACGACACAGAGGATCGCCGCCCGACGGTGCTTGAGCACCTTCTTGCGGAGGAGGTAGAAGCTGCTGGGGCGCCGGGCGAGGATGGGCTCGCCCTCGACGTACCGGCGGATATCCGCAGCCATTTCTGTAGCAGACGGATAGCGCCGATCCTTCTCTTTGGCCAGCGCTTTCAGCACAATCGTGCTAAGTTCGCTGTCCACGCGGTTGGAGAGCGACGACGGCGGCGCTTCGAGGATACGTTGGATGATCTCCGAAGGCCGACCCGCCGTATCGAACGGTAGCGAGCCGGTCAGGGCTTCGAAGAGCATCACACCCAGCGAATACACGTCGGTGCGAACGTCGATCTGGTCCGGTACGCCGGTCGCCTGTTCTGGCGACAGGTAGAACAGCGTGCCCACAACCTGTCCGGGCATGGAAACGCGAGTGGTCAGCGCTTCTTCGGTCTCGTCCTGGTCGGTGGTCTTGGCGAGTCCGAAATCCAGAATGTGCGGCTCGCCCTCGTCGTCGACCAGAACGTTGGCCGGCTTCAGATCGCGATGGATCACGCCGCGCTCGTGCGCATGCTCGACGGCCTGGCAGATGCGCTCGAAGAGGCTCAACGTTGTGCGGACATCCGGCTCGGTGAGGGTCAGGTATTGGTTCAGTGGAGCGCCGGCCACGTAGTCCATCGCATAGTACTGCTGATGCGCCACGCGGCCGCTCTCCAGCACGCGGACGATATTGGGGTGTTGGAGGCGAGCGGCCAACTCTACCTCTCGCGCGAAACGCCGGCGCGCCGTCGGGGACGAAAACGGTCCGCTCAATAGGACCTTGACCGCCACGATTCGCTTGGTGGACACTTGCAGCGCCTTGTAGACCACCCCCATGCCCCCGCGCCCCATTTCCTCCAGCAACTCGTACCCCGCAACCTCCGGAACGTCCGCGCCGACCAGGGACCCGCTCTCCGACCGAGTCTCGCCGGGGCGTGACGCCGCGTCCGAGCGGATTTTGTCCAGCAGGCTCAACCCCTCCAGATAAGGCAGCAACTCGTCGGAGAGCTCCGGGTGTTCGGTGGCAAAGCACTCGGGAGTCAGGCCCTCGCCCGCCTGCCGACGATCAAAGTATTCGTTGATCAGCGCGGCGACGCGGTCGTCGTGGTGGGAGGATTGCTCCGACTGGCGTGGAACCATGGCAACGAATCCACCTCTGATGCAGTCAGTCCGAACGACGTTGACCGACAGGTGCGTCCATTGTACACGCAACCCGAGGTTTGAAGGAAGGACATTCCTCTGCCCAACCTGAAATGGTACTATAGGTGAGGCAACCGGTGTTACGGCAATGCCCTGCGGGAAAGCCGGCCCCCAGTTGCCAAAGGCTATCCGTTTCACGTACTGTGATCTGGGTCTTGGTATGGTGCAGCCTGACCAACTCAGAGTCTGGGTCGTAGCGGCCCGGCGAGGCGATCAGTCAGCCGCCAGCAAGCTACTGGCTGTGTATCACCCGATCCTCAAGGCCCGCGCCGCAGCGCGGATGGACCGAGCGGCCCAAGGCCGATACGAGCCCGAAGACGTCTTGCAGCAGGTCTATCTGCAAGTGGTGCGGCAACTGGATCGGTTCGACGGCCCTGACGCTGATGCGTTCCTCAACTGGGTCTTTGCCATTTTGGACAACAAGCTCATCGACGCCTGGCGCGCCGCTCACTGTCAGGTGCGGGACGTCAATCGAGAACGACCGGCCGTCAGCGGCGGCGACGCGGATTCCTGCTGGAATCTGCTGGAGCACCTTTACGCCGAGTCCGGAACTCCGAGCCGGGTGGTCAGGCGGGATGAAGCGCTGGAGGCGTTGCGGCACTGTGTGTCGGACCTTGCGGAGTCTCATCGCCGGGTGATCCAGTTGCGTTTCCTGCAGGGGTTATCCGTGGAAGAGGTCGCCCAGCGTCTGGAGACCAGCAAGATGGCGGTCGTTGCCCGAACCCGCCGAGCCCTCGAGGCGTTGCGTAAGGCCATGGATCGCCTCGGCGAATTCACCCGCGGCGGGTGAGCGAAGGGACCTGCGGACCTGCCGCCAAAATCCCGCAACGGTTTCTCCGGCCGGAACGCGCTGGCATCCCGTGAACGACGCCGGTAGTGCGAAACGACCTGGCGGTGCACAAGAGCAGTTCAGCGCAAAGTCGCGGTTTGGAAGCGTTACGTTGAACGCCTGATCGGCACTATCCGCCGAGAGTGTATCGACCATGTCATCGTGCTCAACGAAACTCAAACGCAACCTGCCTGCGACGAGTTCTCACGAGCTACTTCGCGTACTATAACGAATCACGCGCTCATCTTTCGCTGGAACGTAATGCACCTGTGCCACGTCGAGTCGAGCATCGCCGTCGGCGTCGAAGTAGATTGAGGACCAGCGGGCACATTCCGGCTCCGGGGATACGCCGTTGCGGTCATGGACGAATACGCACAGCGGATCGGAGGAGCCGTAGCAGGCGTTGAAATGAGCCTCATCCTCCATGGTCTTGCCATACGGATCGTAGACGTACCGCTCCACCACCGTCCCATTCGAGTTGGCCAACGTGGTTACACTGCCGAGCCTTGACAGAACCACGCGGGTGCCGTATTTTCTCACCTCATCTGCGCGGACCTCAGCCAGATTGCCGCCCATGCTAGAATGGGACCATTTGGGGGTTGTTGGTGCGCTTAGGGCTACGGATTTTGCAAATTTCGATTGGTTTTGAGTGAAAGGGTCAGACAATGTCGTTGCGTTTCAGACATGTACTCGCTGTCGCGTTGGCGCTCACTTTCGCGACATGTTTGGGTGTGGATGCTCGAGGTGTTGTGGCTGGTGAGATGCCGGAGGTTTCGGCTGAGGCTCAACGTGAGTTGAACCGCTTGCAAGATGCAGCGGCACCCATCAGAACGTTGCAAGCTCGGTATCACACCCAAACGCTCTTCACGGTAGCCGGCCAGGAATTCACCATGGAAACACAAGGGCGGCTTTTCATTGATCGAGGAGCTGTTTGTATCTACCGCGACGTGCTCGGTGGTCTGCCCGAGAGGCAGCTTCTGTACGCCGACGGCGTGTGCAAGCGATACTTCCCGTTCGTGCAATACGGCCATTGTGTGGTCGAGGGCGGCATCGACAAGTTGAAAACCGGCTTTGGGCGTTACTGGCGACCTTTTCTTGCCAGCCTGAATCCAGGGTGCGAATTGAGCCTTGGGGCCTCCTCCCCCGATGACCGGCTGGTGCTGGGTGAGGAAAGAGGCCAACGCTTCGTGAAGTTGGATCGTGATCAGGCGCGCGAGATCGAGGCACGACCTGCCAAGTGCAGGTTGGAATACTGGGGGCCGACACCGGACATAACGTACTATATTTCGGCGAAGACCTCGCGTATTGAGCGGGTGGTTTCTGTCCACTACAAAGGCGTCAGGAATCATCGGTCGCAACTCAGGGAAGCCAAGACGACCGAAACAAATTTCGCCGATTACGTTTCGATCGGTGGGGTTTCGATTCCTACGGAAATCCGTTTTGAAGCACGGTATCCAAAGCATCAGGCCCCCGCTGAACACACCGTCGTGCGTCTCTCGGAGGTCAAGGCGAACAAACCACTTCCTGACGATGTTTTCGAGCCCATCTGGCCGGCGGACTTCATCATGTTGGATGTGGAGAACCAGTTCCCCGAGGCCTATCTGGGGACGGCCGACCGGCCTGAATCAATGATCATGTTGGGCGACTTCCACTTTGCGACCGATCAAGCCGAGAAAGGCAAGAAGTGGCTCAAGCGGTTTGAGGAGAGCACCAACGGACATTTGCTGACGCCGCATGAAGCAGGTCATCTTGCCCGCTTGTACGCCCTGGCAGGCAATAAGCGTGGCGGGAAGAAGATATTCCAAAACGTTATCAAGGCGGTCGAAGCGGGGCAATTGCCTACGGGGGGCGGTGAGCCCGAAATCGAGATGTTGTTGACACGATACTACACCGAGTGTGCTCATTACCTGGCTCGCCGATACCGCGGTAAATCGGGGCAGGAGCAAGCCGTTGCGTTCCTGAACTCCAAGGCCAGTGGACTGAAATCTCCGCTGGCTATCGCTCACATAAGCGGGCGAATGGCCGATTTCCACGCGGAAATTGGGGCGTTCAAGAAAGCCAGGCGGACCTTGAGCAACGCGATCAAGCGCATCGGGGCAGACACTGTTGCCGGGCGATGGATCGAGGCGTGCCAGAGGCGAGTCGACGCTAAAGAACAGCAAAATGCCTACGGGCAAGCCATAAAGGCCAAGGTGAAACAGATGAAGCGGCTACGGAAGCAGTTGGCCAAACTGGAGAAGAGCGGTGATCCAGGTGTTCGGGCCGATCTGGAGGAACTCCGTAGCGAACTTGATCGTCTGGAGACTCAGCCCTGACGGTTATGTCCCCTATTATTCACAGTAGCGCAGGCGAGATCACAAAACGAACAATAAACGAGGACTTGATCATGCTTCGACACCAGAACAAGCGTTTCCAAGGACGAACCACAGGCTTTCTCATCCTAATCATGGGGACGATGGTGTGCCTGACGGCTGGCCTGCCCGGGTCCGCCATGGCGGGCCACACGGACCCGCAAGAGGACCCCTCCAACCCGTGTGAAGGAGAGTGCCCACAGGAGCCCGCCGACCCTGATGGGCCTGATGACAGCGGGCCTGATGTCAGCGAACCGATCTATCTTTTCAGCGGCGAGTACCACTATAACACAACCGACCTGCGCATTGCGGGGCGCGGTTTCGACTTTGCTCTACGACGCAAATACCGCTCCAAGACGGGTGGACCCACCATGATGGGTGCCAATTGGGACGTGTCCTACAACCAATATCTCGAACAGCGCAGGAGCAATTTGCTTTTTTGTGACGGCACCGGCCGTCGCGATCTCTTCAGAAATCAAGGCGGCGGCACCTATGCCCGAGATGAATACTTTTGTGTCATTCAGGAGGAACCCAGCGGAACCTTCGTCATGACCCTCCCCGACAAAACCATCAAGAGATTCCGCCCGATCGACGACACCCCCACCTCCGGCCGGCTCATGGAAATCACCGACCGCAACGGCAACTCCATGAGCTTCTCATACACGCTTGCCGGTTCGCTGTACAACTACTATTCGACCGACCACGGGTCGGGTTGCTCGGATTCCGGCATCGAAAGCTGCGTATGCAGTTATGACCCCTATTGCTGCGATACGGAGTGGGACAATTTGTGTGTCTACGAAGCTCAAGCCCTTGGATACACGGTGTGTGAAGAGGACCGCAGAGAATGGCGAATCGCGGCTATCAATGTCACCGATACGCTAAACCGCGAAATCCTGATCTCGCTCAACGCCGATGGGTTTATCGAGTCGGTCAGTGATTGGGCGGGGCGGACCGTCCATTATGAGTATTACAACGACGGCGATGAGGGCGGGACGTTTGGCGACCTGAAATCGGTGACCTTCCCGGCGGTGGTCGATGGAAACGGCTTCAGGGTTCCGCATGGACACGAGTGCCCCGAGGGCAAAACGTGGACGTACACTTATACCACCGGCTTTGCCGATGATCGGCTGAACCACAACCTGTTGACGGTTATCGACGGCAAGGGGCAAACCTATATCCAGAACGTCTATGCCGAGACGGCAGACCCCTTGGATTTCCTCTACGACCGGGTGGTCAGCCAATACTATGGCGGCACCGCAACCGATGATGCACCGCGCTTCGACTATACCTACCTGGAGATCACGCCCTGTGCAGCCAACAACAACGCTGACACGAAGGTAATCGTCAACAACCGCAAGGGCTTTGTGAAAGAGATATACTATGATGAACGCAACCGCCTGGTGATTCGCCGCGACTACACCGGGACAGCCCCAGACCCGGCAGCCCCCACAACCACCACCTCCAACCGCCCCGTCAACAAGCTGCGGCCTGACGACCCGGACTATTTCGAGAAGCGGTTTGAGTACAACCAGGATTCACGCCTGACGCGCATCGAGTATCCAAACGGCAATGTCTCCGAATTCGTCCACGAGTTGGATTTGGACCCCAACGCCCCGCGCCGGTATCGCGCGAATTTGCGCGAGGTGCGCCATTGGCCAGGCCCGCTGGGGGGCGACCAGGAGGTAATCATCGAGCAATACGAGTATGAGCCTGGATTCGGCGGTGGTAATGGAGAGAGCTTCGTTACCCGATACGTTGATGGCAGCGGAAACGAGACGCTGTACGAATATGACGTCTGTGGGAACCGTACCCGCACAATACACGCCATTCCGGACATCGTGGAAGACTTCGAGTGCAATGCCTGGGGGCAGATGACTGCGCGGGTGCTGCCCGATAACGGTAGCAGCCACCGACGACGTGACCAGTATACGCACTATGACAATGGGCCGCAGATGGGCTATCTCCAAAGCGAGACCATCGACGCCGGCGGCTTCGCTCTGACCACCACCTACGAATACGATCTGGTGGGCAACATGACCAAGGTGACCGATCCCCGCGGACATGACACGCAGTATTGGGTCAACCAGCTCAACCAGGTGGTTCGCGTGGTTTCACGCGAGGTAACCGACGGCAGCGGCGTCCGTTACGAGCGGGACTACTTCTACGATGCCAACAACAACCGCGTGCGCGTGGACGTTGGAAATGTGGACGACCAGGGCATCTCGCAGGCCAACACACACTTTACGACGATCTACGAGTACGACATCATCGACCGCCGCACGCGCATCTGCGCAGAGGCCGGCAGCTATGATGTGCCCTTGGACAAGTTGGATTGCAGTGACCTACCAGCCGACGAATTTGTCACTACCGAATATGAATACGACGACAACGATAATCTCTCCCTCGTGTGCTACGGCGAAGCGGTCAACGGCAATCAGCCCTACAACCTTGTTCGCAAGCTGTGCGACGAGCGGGATTTGCTGTTCCAGCAGATTCGCGCCGACGGGGACCCGAGCCAGTCCACCACCCAGCGAGACTATGATGGGAACGGAAACCTCAAGACGCTGCGCGAGGGATTGGAGGATACCCCGCGGGTTACCACGTATACGCACGACAGCTATGACCGCTTGTTGGCCTCGACCGACGCGATGGGCAACGTGAGAACATATCACTACGATGCCAAAGGTAATCGCGTGTCCGTCCGCACCGACGGCGAACTCCTCGACGTGGCGGGCATCGCTGGAAACGTGCGCCTTTCGGAGGTGGCCTACCAATATGATACTTTGGACCGCTTGACGCGGGAGGTCGTCGAGTTCTTCGACACCACCACAGGCGCGCCTATCGATGACGGCCAGGCAACCACAGCCATCGAATGGAGCGACAACTCACAGGTCACCAGGATCGTTGATGACAATGACCATCCAACATTGATAGGCTACGACACCGCCAATCGACGGCTCGTCATCACCGATGCCAAGGGGAACACCAGAACGTTCGGCTACGACGGCAACTCGAACGTCACCTCCTTGACCGAGGTGGACAAGTCCGATCTGTCGGCGCCGGATGAGGTTTTCACCACCACTTATGCCTACGACAGCCTGGACCGGGTCATCCAGAGCACCGACAACATGGGCAACACCCACACCTTTGGCCACGATTCGCGTTACAACCACACGCTAGCTATCGACGCTCTGGCACACAAAACACGGTATGCCTATGACGGGCTAAGCCGCCTTGCCGCCACCACCTATGATATGGACGGAGACGGAGCCGACGGCGATGGACCCGACATCGTCACAGCCAAGGGCTGGGATGACTCCTCTCGCCTCACCAGCCAGACCGACGACAACGGCAACACCACGACTTACATATACGATGTGCTCTTCCGCATGACCGGTAAACGGCACGCTGACGACACGTTGCACACTTACGTCTACGACGTTCACCACAACCCAATCGCCACCACTGATGCCAACGGCAGTGCGGTCACCAACACATTCGACCTGCTCGACCGTTTGACCACCCGGAACATTGCCCCCGGCCCGGGTGTCTCCGACGATACCACGATCGAGCTTTACCAGTACGACGGGAGGTCGCGGATCGTTCGGGCGGAAGACAACGATTCAGCGGTCACACACAAGTATGATTCGTTGGGCAATACTACCGAGGAGACCTTGGAGGCCAACGGCGGCGAATGGAGTGGAACTGGCTCTGCTACGTTCGACACGCTCGGCAATCTGCTGACCCTCACGAACCCGGGCGGGCGCTGCGTAACCAACACCTTCGACGAGTTGGATCGTAAAGCCACCATCAGTGACCTTTTGATCTCGGACATCGCCCAGTACAATTACATTGGTTCCTATCGCGTAGCGCAGCGTGATTACAGCAACAACGTTCGGGCAACCTTTGGGTACGACAACGTCAGGCGTATGACCCGAAGCAAGCATCAGGCTGACCTGGGCACCGGGGCGATACGTGACCACCGCACCTACACCTGGGATGCCATGTTCAACAAGACCTCGCGGACTGACGAACGCACCAACACGACACACAACTATCACTACGACGCAGCCTACCGCTTGATTCGCACCATTGTAAACGCCGGCGACGGTACACTGCGCGATACGACCTACAACCTGGACGGCGTCCACAACCGGATCGATGTGATTGGGAACCCTGACCCCAACGCCTACGTTGGAACCTACACGATGGACGATGTGGTTCCCAACCCGGCTGACTATCAGATGAATCAATACACGACCACGCCTTCCGGTGCCCGGCAGTATGACGCCAACGGCAACCTGATCACGCGAACGGACCCAAGCGGCGCGACAACATTGGCCACGATCACCTACGACTACCGTAACCAGATGGTCGAGTACCACGACCTGACCACCGGCCAACGACACACCTACGCTTACAACTGCTTCGGCCGCCGCATTGCCAAGATCGTCGACGCCGACGGCATAGCGGACGGGCCGACTCAAACCCGCTTCTTCTACGGCGGCCAGAGCCAGTGGCAGGTAATCGAGGAACAAGATGGCCAGGGCAGCACGCTGGCTACTTACGTTTATGGCAACTGCATCGATGAAGTGCTGAGTATGCAGCGCGACGTGGACACCAACGGCACATCGGAAGACTACTTCTACCACACCGACGACATGTACAACGTCATGGCCATCACCGACGCTGCCGGAAACATAGTCGAACGCTACGAGTACGGTGACTACGGCCAGCCTGTTGATCCCGCAACTCTCAGGCCGATCTCCGGCGATCCGTCAGGCATAGGTAACTACAGCCTTTTCACCGGCCGCCGCTACGATCCCGAAACGGGCTGGTACCACTACCGAACCCGCTACCTCGATCCCCACGCGGGCCGCTTTACGACAAGAGACGTGATCGGCATCTGGGGCGATCCGTGGGAATCCGGAAACGGATACAGCTATGTCGGTAACAACCCGTGGACCTTCTTCGATCCATACGGATTCGAGGCATGCAAGGAAAAGACGGATGATGAGGGAGGTGATAAGAAGAAGAAGAAGAAGAAAAAGAAGGGGGACGAGGAGGAGAATGGACCATCAGAGGTTGTGGTTGTCTTGAAAGACGGAACGAAGGTCAGAATCACTGCCAAGACTACAGAAGAACTTGCCAAGAAGCTGCGCAAGATCAAGGAGGACGAGGGTGAAATCAGCAAGATCACAATCATCAACCACGGTTCAGAAGAAATACAAATCGTCGGCCCGGCAAGCGTGCTAGCGGGTCATGATAAGGGCACGAAGGACATCGGCGAGGCTCTCGGGGAAGGGGCAGAGATCGAGTGTGCAGGATGTAACGTGGCGGCTGGCAAGGAGGGCGCAGAGTATATCCAAGAGTTGGCTGATGCGACCGGTGCTACCGTTACGGGATACCCCGGTAAGGTCTATTACGTGCCCACACGATGGGGAAGCGTGATTGTGTGGCGCGGAGGCACTCCGGTCACAAAATCGCCGCAGAAGAGTGGACCGTAACGTTGGAAATGCTATTGTGGTGATGTAGTTGTCTGCGGCTTGACTGTCTGAAGTGTGCGAGCGAGCATGAGCGGAGAGCGGCTTTGACTGTGGAACGTAAGGCACGGAAACACCGAACGGAAGTGATGTTGGCCGCCGCGCTCCTCGTACTAAGCGTAATCGGGCTGATAGCCATCGCTTGGTGGCTGCGACAGCCTTCATTGCAGGATGATCAGGATGATCAGATAGTGTACCGGCTCGTTGAAATGATCGACCCTGGGCGACCGCTCCGTTTCAGCTTCCCAAGGAGTGGAAGGGAATTCACTGTTCAGCCATCAACAGAGCAGCATAGGATTGCCCTGGCCATGTTCAACTGTGTTTACCAGACCAGGGATCTCAGTTCTGACCAAAAAGTTATCCGAGCTAGTGCCCCTTGCGTCGTGTCGCAAGATGGCAGTGAGTTGTTTCGCCTCTATGCCGGCGGCTTCCTCGCGGAAATACCGACAGAACGTGGCCCTTCTCGGGTGTGCAGTCTACTTCGTTCTGCAACTCCGATGCCGGTTCGGCGAGGCTTACACGAGTTAGTCACGGAGCAGACGATTAGAGCATCAGATTCGTAGGCTTGCGGGGGGAACACGAGAGGACAAGTTCCGTAGGATGGGTCGTTTGACCCATCTGTTGAACTGGTAGCGGGCGCGATTATTCACGAGGAAGCTGGCCCAACCTCAAGAACGGGAGCTCCATCGCCCTTCCAGGGCTTTTGCGCAGATGCGGTCTATATTCCACGGGCTGACGCCCGTGGCTAAGAACCTGCGCCCCTTCGGGGCTGAAAAACAGCCCGCCGAAAGTGTAACACACTCGGAAGTCCACGGTGTGTTCGTCGGGCCTTGCGAAGCCGCCAAAACCATAGGGAAACGGCAGGGTTTGAATGCCCTCCATTGCAGACGGCTGAACTCTTACGAATAGGGAGACGCTGAGAAGGATGAACCAGTGGACACGATCATGGTGGATTGCTGTAGGAGCGCCCTATGTGGCTGGTGTTGCCATCGCCTACCTATGTGGGGCAATGGTGCTATGGTTGGACCCCGTCTTCTCCTCTCCTCCCGATTCGGATTGGGTACGTTTCGTGCGCCGCGTAATCGCGCCCCCCACGGGACACCTGATCATCGCCGCTGTTGGCTGCACAATCATGTGGACGCCCACCATCCTCGTTGCTGTGGGTATTTATCATGTGTTAGCGCGGCGCAGACGAACGACGTCCAGAGTGTGGTTGTTTTGGTTTCCGGCAGGCGTCGCATGGGCCGTTGGTGTGCTTGTAGGACTTGGCTGGTCACTACTGATTTGTTGGTTGTCGCCATACGCCGAACCAACTGATCTGCAGCCGGCAAACATAGTGCTGGTCTGGGCAGACTTGCTGGAGCGAGCCCATCTGTTACCAAGTGGTTGGCTGGGAGGCAGCGTTGTGTCCGTTGCTGTATCAACACCGATGATTGCAAGTGTTATGGCAACTTATCATGCACTGTCCAAACTGGTTTCTCCGAAGCAAACCATCCTGGGCAAAGGGTAAACAACTTATGAGGACAACATGCATAACACTTGTAATAGCGAGTCTGGCGGTGGCAGCAGCGGTGGTGGAAAAGGCGCCCGCGCCCAAAGGCCGTCAGACAGAGGCAGAAAGCTATGACACGAGAAATGCGCGAGCCAGCTTGAGCATTGTGATGGGGGTTCTCGACGCGGTTCAATCTGAATTGCTTATGAGCGGTCTGTGCAAGGGAGGTGAAGAGATCGAGTTGTGGTTGAGGCCACAAATAGATCAACCACGAGTGATAGAGTTGATCTATCGTGTGCCGGATGTGCTCCATGTTTACCGAGAAGCGTATGTGCAAGATGATCGAACCGTGATTCTGGCCTCAGAACTGGCCTTTCGTGATTCAGAGACCCGGTACTCGATGCACAAGGTGCAAGCCGGAGAACTTACCAACATGGATTCGTATTCCACAAGGATCGTTGCGAAGCTTGCGGCATCGCTTACGGAAGGGCAAAAACGCTCACACGAATTGCGCGAGCTTCGTAAGAAGCGCTCACTTAATCAACCATAACACTCAAAACCGGTCGTCGTGGTCGCAGTTCGGCACAAGCGATCAATCTAGTAGCCGAAGAAAGGTCCCTACGCGGGAACGCTGGCAGAGTTTGACAAGGAGCAGAAGCTCTTTGCTGGGGATATTGAACAGTTCCAGGCAAGCGTGACCAAGGCGGCGGCTCAGTGGGAGAAGACGCCGGGCTCAACAAACTGGTGAAACAACTCGCCTCGTTGGCTGAAACCAGCCGCGATCTCATCAAGCAGACCGATCTGCTCTACAAGCTTGCCTCGCGCCTCATCGAGAGCTGCGAGAACGAGTGTGGCGCCAGAGCGAGCGACACATGGGTGGGCAGGGACGTAACCCGCGCCCGTAA